>CAMAFU010000023.1 GCA_945833725.1 uncultured Treponema sp. | reverse complement strand
GAAATTCAAAAAATAATTTCTTCTATAGACAGTTTTATTGAAACAAATCAGGAACTGTTAAATTCCCTTTCCCCTCAGGAACAGCTGGTAATGGAAAATTTTTTCGTTATGGAAAAATACAATTATCTTTACGAAAAACCGGAGCAGAAAAAAAATCAGCAGGAAATTTTAGGCAGACAGCTTAAAAAAATCGAAAGCTATGTACAAAAAAACAGCACAGACGACCTGCACGAATATTTTCTTGTAACATGGGGAGATGTTACCTCCTGCTACATGGGTTTTTCCCTTTCCGATGTAATAAAATACGGAACAACTGTTCGCCCTCATTACGAAAAAGCCCTGGAAAAAAATCCAAACCTGTCGTACGGACTTACAAATTTAGGTCAGTGGTATTACTTTGCCCCAAAAATTACCGGCGGTTCAAAGAAAAAATCCCTTCAACTTTTCCAAAAAGCAAAACAAAATTCTGTTTCTCCTGCAGAAAATTATTTTGCCGATATTTTCCTTTCTCAGCTGCTTTTTGAAAATAAAGAATACGGACAGTGCAACGAACTTCTTGAAGATGCAGAAAAAATATGCGACGGAAGTTGGTACTTAAAAAGAATAAGAGATGCAAATGACCGGGGACTTTCGCTTTTTGAATACAACAGAAAAAAATCCTCACTAAACGAAGAAGCCGAAAAAAAATAAAAATCACTTTACAAAAATAAATTGTGATGTATAGTATATATAAAGTGATTTTTATGGAGCTGTTTTTGTGCCGGCAGGTTTCCAGCCAGAAACGGCATCGGTGTGTTCTGGCGGCAACACAGAAAGTTTTTTATCGGAGGTTAAAAATGATTGATTATGCAGAAGGTTCTGGAAAACAGTATCATACTGGAGTTTCTTCCGAAGATATTGGAAAATATGTTATTTTGCCTGGAGATCCAAAGCGTGCTGTAAAAATTGCACAGTATTTTGATTCTCCAAAACTTGTTGCCGATGTTCGGGAATTTACAACATATACAGGCACGCTGGACGGTGTAAAAGTTAGCGTTACTTCTACAGGAATCGGCGGTCCTTCGGCAGCCATTGCTTTAGAAGAACTTTCTAAATGCGGGGCGCATACTTTTATTCGCGTTGGCACTTGCGGCGGTATGGACACAAATGTAAAAAGCGGCGATATAGTTATAGCAACAGGGGCTGTAAGAATGGAAGGAACAAGCAGAGAGTATGCTCCCATTGAGTATCCTGCTGTTGCTCATCTTGACTGTGTAAATGCTCTTGTAGAAGGTGCAAAAAAAACAGGTGTTGTGTTTCATACAGGTGTTGTTCAGTGCAAGGATTCTTTTTTTGGCCAGCACGAGCCAGAAGTTATGCCTGTAAGTTACGAACTGGAAAATAAATGGAATGCCTGGCTTAAAATGGGCTGTCTTGCATCCGAAATGGAATCGGCTGCTCTTTTTATTGCAGGTGGTTTTTTAAGGGTGCGGGTGGGCTCCTGTTTCCTTGTTATTGCAAATCAGCAGAGGGCAAAAGCAGGTCTTTCTAATCCGCAGGTTCACGACACGGATCTTGCCATAAAAACAGGGGTTCAGGCTTTACGGGAACTTATTCAAAACGACAGAAAAAATAATGCCTGTCTTTAAGAATTTTGCTCCAAAAATCAAATAAAATTAAATAAAAATCTTCTTAAATAATTTTATTTCCATTAGAATAGAATCCATGAACAGTAAAAATATGGAAGAGCAGTTTGTATCAGCGTCTCAACTTGAAAATATGGCAGAAGTTTTTGGGGATTGTGCAACAGGCTTTGTGTTTGTTTATTATCCTCTGGAAGATGTTATGTATGTGTCAAAAAATGCAATGGCATCCTTCTGCTTTTCAGAAAACAGGTTTTCCCATGGTAAGAAAGTTTTTCTGGAAAAATTTGTTGCCGACGACAGGGAAATTTTATCTTCTGAACTGGATCAGCTTATTTCCGGTTCCAGTCATAATATAAAAATAGAAATTAGAATTATTAACAGCAGGAATACACCGCTTTGGGTAAATTTCCGCTGCGTAAAAATTTCCTCCGTCGAAAATAAACATGTTTTTTTAACAGGCTTTGTAGATATTGCCCGTCAAACTAATGTTGACCTTTCTACAGAAATTCCTCAGGGAATTCACTTTAAAAAAGATTTTTCCTGTGTTCAGAACAGTCAGTCGTATGTAAGCGGCTTTATAATGAAAATCAACATAGACAATATGCGGAACATAAACGAAAAATTTGGTCTTGCTGTAGGAAATTATGTTCTGTATCTTGTATCAGATTGTATAAAACGGGCTGTTAGTAATGGAACAAGGCTTTATAAACTTTCTGGCGACGAGTTTGTCTGCATGAATCTTTCTGGAGATACAGCATCTGGAGCACAGAAACTTTATACAAAAATAAAACAGAATATTGCCGAAATCGAACAGAAAATCGATTACGAAGTTATGTTTACTGTAAGTGCTGGTGCCGTTGCTTTTTTTAAAGATAAATCTTCCATAGACGATCTTCTTAAAAAAGTTGATTTTACCCTTCAAAGTGCAAAGGACTGCGGCCGTAACAGCCTGCACTTATTTGATGCTGTAAGTTATACCCGTCATATTAAGGAACTTGATCTTCAGGAGCGGCTCCGTAAATCCATAAAAAACGGATTCGAAGGTTTTGAACTTTATTATCAGCCTGTAATTGATGCAAAAAAAATATATCTGGATTCTAAAAATTCTGTCCTTAATGTAATTGGAGCAGAAGCACTTTTGCGCTGGAATTGCCCGGAACTGGGAGTTGTAATGCCGTCTCAGTTTATTCCAATTCTGGAAAAAACAGGTCTTATTATTCCTGTAGGTCGATGGATTTTATTAGCCGGCTTTAACCAGTGCAGAAAATTTAATGCCCTTCAAAAAAATTTCCATCTTAATCTTAATTTGTCTTATATTCAGGTAAAAAGAAGCGACATTTTAAGCGATGTAATGATGGCTCTGGAAAAAAGTGGTGTTGATCCAAAAAACATAACTCTGGAACTTACAGAAAGCGGTTACATGGATAATGCTCAGGAATTGCAGAATCTGGTAGCTTCTTTTCAAAAAATGGGCATAAATGTTGATATTGACGATTTTGGTACAGGATATTCCAATCTTCGTTATCTTCAGTATCTTAATGCTTCAACTTTAAAACTGGACTATTCTTTTGTACATAAGGCTACAGGCGGCGATGAAGGCGACAGAAAAGTTATAAAGCATATATCCCAAATGGCTCATGAACTGGGCATGAAAGTCTGTATGGAAGGCGTAGAAACTCTGGAAGATGTAGAAAAGCTTTCTGAATATGGAGCAGACAAGTATCAGGGATTTTATTTTGGTCGGCCGTGTACAGCAGTGGATTTCAGGGAACATTATATACGAAACGACAGTTTAGCTTCCGTATATAAATAACTTAAAACAGCCCCGATAGTTTTGTCGGGACTGTTCGTTTTAAATAAAGTGCTTTAATTCAACATGTTCAAACTGTTTTGTTTTTACGGCAATAACATAACTTCCAAAAACAGCAGAAATTGCATCGAAGGCACAGGCAAAACTGCAGAATAGGGGAGCTGCCGGGCGAAGAAGCAGGTAACCGGCTTCAAAACCCCGCCCGTACAAAGTACATAAAACTGTAAGGGCTACAAATGTTCCGCCAGAAGGAATTGCATTTAAAACAAGGGAAACTGCAAATGTGGAAAGAAATATCCACAGTATGTCCAGCACAGAAAAACCTAAACTGGAGTAAGAGCGAAGAATTACAACAAAACTTATGGAAGTTACAAGAGCCGTTCCCCCTCTGCCAAAAATAGAAAACAAAGGAACAGAAACATTTGCCGACTGTGAATGGGCACCAAGACTTTCCCGAACATGACGCAGATTTACTGGAAGAGAAAGATTGGAATCTCCCGAAAAAAACGATGCAAAAATAGGAGCGATGCAGGCATACATTACATGGTACGGATGAGTATCGTTACACAAAAAACGGACAATAAGCGGATATATAACTGCAAAGACAATTAAAAAATCAACAGCCAGCATTGTTATAAGCGGAAGATAGATTTTTGATGCAAATACAGCTTTTGCTCCAATCATCCACCAGGCAGAAATGGCAATCATTCCTATGCTGAGCCAGTCAATAAAAAACGACATTATAGAGTAACATAGTTTTGAGGCAGATTCCAAAAATGCTATTACAGGCTTGGACGATGTTTGGTCTGTAGTACAGCCGGCTCCTGCAAATCCCGCAAAAATAAAGCATGGCAAAAGGTATGCACCGTCTTTAAGGGCTTCAAAACCTGAATAGGGAAAAATCTGCATTACAAGGCTTTTTAAATTCAGCGACGGAAGGTCTGTAATTTTTTCGCCGGAAATGGGAATTCTGGGAAGTTTTACAATAAGAATTGAAATAAGCCCCAGCAAGGCAAGAATAACTGTTGAACCGAGAATTGTTCCGATTGTCCATAGAGCAGTCTTACCAAGAAGTTTTGTGGAGCGGAGCTTAAAGACACTTATTGATACGCCAAAAAACAAAAGCGGAATCAAAGTGTAGCGGGCAAACCGTATTGAAAATTCGCCGGCAGTTTCTAAAAAAGATGCAGTGAGGGGACTTGATGACGGAAGAATAAAAGCAGCAGCAATCCCTAAAATAATACCAAGTAAATATTTAATCCATATTTTCATAATTAGACAGTATAACTGAAATAATTGCCCTTTGCCATATATAAGCGGGAATGATATAATCCTGCTGTTATGGAAAAAACAGTTTTAATAGCAGGAAAAGACTTCCCCGACGGCAGAGAAATATCTTCCAATGCCGTCCTTCACAGAAACAAAGTGATTATTGCCGCAAATCCAGCCGAAAAAGATATTCAGCCTTCCGATGACTGCATTGCGGTGTTATGGAACAGGGGGTCAGCCTTGTCTGCCCGTTCTCTTGTTATTTCGGCCTTAAATGTAAATTCTTCTCTTGATGAGGCATTCCTTATTTTCGATGAACCGTATTTTGCTTCAAAATATTTAAATTCTTCCATTGCCGATGCCAGCAGAATTTTCGATGAATTGATTCTTTCTTACCAGTATCTTACTTCAGAACTTTTTTCCCGTTTTAATCAGAAAAAAATCGGAAGCGAAACATCTGTAAAAAAAATTGTTTTCATTCACCGAAGCAATATTTCCATTGCACAGGAAGTTTTAAATCAAAATCAAAAATATTTAACTTCATCTCCGTCTTCTCCTGCCGTTTCTGCAGCCTCTGCATCATTTAAGGCTTTTGCCGAAAATACAGCCGCTTCTCTTGTGGAAAACGAAGATATACTTCCTGTTCTTATAGAAATTCCTTTCGACAGCGAAAATTTACGCAAAGACAGTGCCCTTGTGTCCTGGGTTTGTGAATATTTAGATTCTCTGGACAATCAGAAAAAATCCCCGTCTTCCCGCCAGAAAGTATCATGGGTAAAAGGAGGAAGTAAAGTTTCCGGTGGTTTTTCTCTTTTTAAGTAATATTACCAGTTTGCTTTGGCTTACCTATAATGCGGTGTTTTAACAGGAGTTGTTCATGGAAAACTTTTATGTATCTTGTGTTATAAAAATTTTATTTGCCTTTGCGGCCGGTTTTCTTATGGGGCTTGAACGGAAATTCCGCCAGCAGGTTGTAGGAATGAGAACTTTAATCCTTATATGCGAATCTTCGGCAATGCTGTCCGTACTTTCAATTTGGATAGGAAATCAGATTGGAAACGCAGACAGTGCACGAATTGCTGCCGGTGTTATAAGCGGTATAGGTTTTTTAGGTGCCGGCGTAATAATGAAGCAGGGACTTAACATAAAAGGTCTTACATCTGCCGCCATAATCTGGACAGATGCAACAATAGGTCTTTGCATAGGAGCAGGTTTATACATACCAACTTTTATTCTACTTGCTCTTTCCCTTCTTTCCCTTGTAAGCCTTGAGCGCATTGAAGAAAGGTGGTTTCCTGCCGGAAGGTCAAAATCTTTATTCCTTACATACAGTTCCCAAAAAATCGATATGGCACGGCTTACTTCTCTTGTGGAATCTTTTGGATTTTTAATTACAGATGTAAATGTAAGCCAGATTTTCCAGTCAAACATGACAATCATTCACTATTCTGTAAAAGCACCGAAAATAAACGATTATTCAAGTTTTATACAGTCCCTTAACGAAGTAGGGGAACTTACAGAATTTTCCGTAACAGACTAAATAAAAAAAGCCCTCCCCATCCGTTTTAACGAAGGCAGAAGGCTTAAAATTTTTTACGGCAGGAAAGTTATGCTCCCATTCCCCCGTCTACACCGATTACCTGAGCTGTAACATAAGAACTTAAATCACTGGCAAGATAAAGGGCAGTATTTGCAATATCTTCCGGCGTTCCGGCTCTTTTAAGAAGAGTTTTGTCAATCATAATTTTCTGAAGTTCTTCTTTTAATGCGCCTGTCATGTCTGTTGCAATAAAGCCAGGGGCAATTACATTTACACGAACACCGCGGCTTCCAACTTCCTGAGCAAGAGATTTAGAATAGGCAATTAAACCGCCTTTTGAAGCAGCATAGTTCACTTGCCCCCCGTTTCCGTGAATGCCTACAATGGAAGACATATTGATTATGGAACCAGTGCGTTTTCGAATCATGTCGTTGGAAATAATCTGGCAGATTAAAAAGGCAGAAGTAAGGTTAATTCTTAAAACATCATCCCAGTCAGATTTTTTCATCCTGAAAGAAAGGCCGTCTCTTGTAATTCCAGCGTTGTTTACAAGAATGTCAAAGCCTTCAGATTCTTTAAGGGCATCTTTTACAACCTGAGTAACCTGTTCTTCGTTGCCTACATCAGCGTAAATTTCGTGAAAGGAAGTGCCGTTTTCTTTAGCAAGATTTTCCAAAGCGTCTTTTGCTTCACTTGGTTTGGAACATAATCCCCATACTTCGCAGCCGTTTTTAAGGTAAGATTCAACAATTCCCCGTCCAATTCCACGGCTTGATCCTGTAACAAGAGCTTTTTTGTTTTTAAGTAACATAAATTTTCTCCAAAGTAATAATTTTTTATAGGCTGGCTCCGGAGGCAAAGCCTCCGGTCGGGCTTTCCGCTGTTCCGCTTTCGCTCCAGTGGCTTTGCCACCGGTTCCCGCAGCTCCAATCCCTTCCAGAAAAAAACACTTAAAGACTGTTAATTGCCTCTGCTGTATTTACGGCAACTGCCGGCAATTCTGCACCAAATTCAGTCTGCCCCCAAAGACCGGAAAGAACTTTACCAGGACCTGCTTCAATAACAGTCCACTGATTTTCTGAGTCGCCTTTAATAAGTTCAGCCAGAACCTGTTCTTCGTCTGTCCAGCGTACAGGATGAGTAAGATGGTCTACAGCACTTAATTTGGCGGCTTTTCCTTCTGTAACTTTTTTTCCTGTAACATTTGAAAAAAGAGGAATGGAAGGATCGGTAAATTCAAAGCCTTCAAGAGCAACTTTAAAATTGTCGGCAGCCCTCTGCATTAAAGGAGAATGGAAAGGGCCTGCAACAGCAAGTTTTACGGCACGGCGGGCACCGGCTTGTTTTGCGGCTTCTTCTGCTTTTTTAAGGCCTTCGGCAGTTCCTGCAAGAACAGTCTGTTTTACGGAATTTAAATTGGCAGCGTAGGCACCTTCAATTCCGGCGGCAATTTCTTCAACTTTTTCCGGTGGCAGCCCTAAAACAGCCAGCATTCCCGGAGCGTTGCCCTGATTTTCTTCGGCAATTTTTTCGCAGACTTCCTGCATTATTTTGCCCCGCTGTACAACAACTTTAATTACATCTTCAAAACTTAAAATTCCTGCTGCATAAAGGGCAGGGAATTCTCCCAGAGAAAATCCCATTGCACAGGAAGGTTCAATTCCTTTAGATTTTAATGCAGCCATTATGGCAAGACTTGCTGTGGTAATGGCCAGCTGGGAATTGTCGCTGCGGTTTAATTCTTCCTGAGGCATTTCCCAAAGAAGTTTTTGAATATCCTGTCCTGTAATTCTAGCAACTTCGTCTACAACTTTTTTTGCTTCTGGAAAAGCTTCTACAATGTCTTTAATCATTCCCTGAGTCTGAGCTCCCTGACCTGGAAATAAAAAAGCATATTTTTTAGCCATGATTTTCCTCCTGAAAAAATACCTGGTTTTTGCAGGGACAATTCCCTGCCTGTAATCGGTTTATTGATTATGACAAAATTTAATAAAATGTCATTTTGAGCATTTTATATTATTGCACAATAAGTTTCAAGTTTTACTGAACTTTCTGATCAGGGCAAAACCTTGGCACTTACACTGCAAGCTTGTTGCGGCCAGAAAAAGTTTTGTGCCAGGTGGCGGATTTTTTTAAAAATCAGTAAAATTAACTTTGTTATGAACAGTTATTTTCTTCTTGCTCCTATGGCAACTTTAAGTCACGAAGCATTCCGGCGTACCGTTGCATCTTTTGGTTTTTGCGATGAATATTTTAACGAAATGATCAATGCCGGTTCCCTTATTCATCAAGGTCCTTTTGAAAAATATTATCTTATGAATGAAATTGCAAAAGAAAAACTTGTATGGCAGATTACCGGCAGCAGAAAAGATTACATGGCAAATGCAGTTTCTGTTTTATGCGGCCTGGAAGGGCGGGGAATAGACATAAACATGGGCTGCTGTGCGCCGCAAATTGCCTGTACTGGAGCCGGCATTTCCTGGATGACAAAACCTGTAACAGAAACTATGGATATGGTTCGGTCTGTAAAATCTCAAATAGAAAATTCTGCCAAAGACGGAAAAACTCCTTTAAGGCTTTCTGTAAAACTCCGTCTTGGCGATGAAGACTTTACGGAAGAAAAATTTTTTTCTTTTGTTCAGAATTTAATTGATGAAGGCGTTCAGATGATTACCCTTCATCCTAGAACCCGTAAAGAAAAACTCAGCCGCCCCTGCCGCTGGGAATTTGTTCAGAAAACGGCAGAAAAATTTCCCCATACTCCTGTTGTATTGAACGGAGCTGTTAAAGACTTGGAAAGTTTTGTGGCAGCAAAAAAAGCCGCTCCCGCCTCCTCTGGAATTATGATTGCCCGTTCCATTGCCCAAAAGCCCTGGCTTTTTGCAGAACTGTCCGGTAAATCCCTTGAAATTGACTGCGAAGAATTGGCCCTTAATTTTATAGACAACCTGGAACAGTGCCAGCCGGAAGAATTCTGGCCCACAAGGCTCAAGAGGTTTTTTACATTTTTCTGCCTTAACTTTTCTTTCGGCCATTATTTCCAGACAAAAATGCTTAATGTAAAAGACAATATGGAAGCCAGAAAAACAGTAGAACAGTATTTTAAAGAATGTCCCGGCGACAGAATTATACATGTAAATAAAAAATAACATTCCCATATAACTTTGGGTCAGAAGTGCCGTTGTTGATTTACTTAATGGGTGATATAATCTTGTCTATGAAAGTAACATTAAAAAACAATAACTATGAAGTAATTTTGGATTCCCACGGCGGTGAAATTGTAGCCTTCCGTGGTTCAGACGGAACTAAGTATGTTTTTGAAGGACCTGAAAGTGTCTGGAAATTTCATGCTCCTGTTCTTTTTCCTCATGTAGGAAGAATTAAAGACGGGTTCTACACTGTAAACGGTCAGGAGTATCATCTTGTTAATAATGGCATGAGCCGGGATATGGAACATACCGTTATTGAGCAGTCTCCTCTTTCTGTAACTTTTGAGCTTACAGAAAGCGAAGAAACTAAAGACAAGTATCCGTGGAAGTTCAGCCTTAAAACTCATTACGAGCTTAAGGAAAACGGACTTCTTTTTACAACATCCGTTACAAATACAGATGCTTCTCCCATCCTTTTTTCTCTTGGTAGTCATACTGCTTTCTGCTGTCCTAGAAATACAGACCCGGAAGGTACTACAAATGCCGATTACCAGTACGAATTTCAGGTAAAGGAACCTCTTACACAGGTTCTGCTTAACGAAAATGCCCAGCTTCGCGCCGACGAAGAAGGCACTGCTCCCTGTACTGCTCCTTACGGCGAAAAAAATGCTGGAATTATTCCTATTAACGCAGAAGGTTTTGGCAACGGACACTTTTTTACGGCATTTTCTTCTGAATGGGTTGGTTTACGCAACAAAAAAGACAGTTCCCTTATAAAAGTAAACTGTTCCGGCTATCCTTACCTTATGGTCTGGCAGGGAGGCAGCGGCGAAAAAGGTGTTGAAGGCTGCGGCTTTAACTGTATTGAACCTTGGTACGGTACTGCCGATGCAGAAAATACCAATCATTCCTGGGAAGAAAAAGCTGCTCTTATTCAGTTGAATCCCGGCGAAACTTTTACTGCCGATCAGTCAATTTATATCGAAAAGTAGTTTACGGCAAAGGGGGTGTAGGCCCGCCGAAGGCGTTCTGGAGCGAAGCGGAAGAATGAAGCGAAAAGCGAAAGGCCGGAACACCCGGTGGGGCTTTTGCCCCATTGCCCCTTAAAATTTTAAAATTCTTCCGGCAAAGTCAGAATATAAGTGTATGTTCTGTAGTAATTTTTTATTGTTACGGTTTTTTCTGTTTCTGTAATTTCTTCAATAAGCTTTTTTCCGCTGTAAAGTTTCCGCACCTTTGAATTTTCAGTTTTTTCTTCCGTAAATGTAAGTCCGCTTTTTTTGTAGTGGTTTTCCAGCATATTAAGCGGTGCAAAGGCATTTTGAAAATCAAGAATAATGTATTCGCCTTTCAATTTTTTCGGCAGAAAAGGAGATTCTATTGTGCATTCTGTTGAGGTAAAGTTTATTTCTGCTGCTTCAAGCCCCATTTCGTTTACTAAAAGAAGGTGGATTTCGTCGTTGCTCTGTTCCATATACAAAACCGCATTAAGACTGGAATTATTGAACTGTCCCTGAAAATACCAGCAGTCGCCTGAATCCTGAGAAATTGAGGAAGGTGGAAGGGGATAAACTGACTTTGTATTTGTTATGTAAACTTTATTTAAAAGAGCCTGGGGAGCTTTTACCGATGAACAGGCAATTAAAAGAAAAGCAGAAGCGGCGGCAGATAAAGCAGATAAAAATAAAGGAAATTTTCTTTTTTGCGTTTTTTTGTTCATTTTTTGTCCTTAAAGTTAAATCATTGCAAGAATAAAGGCCGTTATAAGACCTGTAAAAATTGAAAGTCCCATTACATGAACCGGAACAAAGGAACTTAAAGCCAAAGCCCCAAAACTTATGGATGTTGTAACGAAAGAAAGTAAAATTGCAAAGGCTTCCAGTTTGTTTTCTTTGTTTTCCATACGGTAAATTACATAATCAAGACCAAGCCCAAACACAAGAATTACGCCTGTAATGCAGAAAAATTCTATTTTTAAGCCGGCAAGGACAAATGTGCATAATATTGCCAGAAGACTTATTAACGGAATTGAAAGGATTTTTAAAGTTTCTTTCCAGCTGTAGAAAAATTTTAATACCACAGCAATTATAAGGAACGAAATGGCAAACATTATAAGTATTTGTACTGTAAGTTTATCAAGACCGGCACTTACATCTTTTACTTTATTTTCGAAGTAGACATTTTCTGTTGAATCAGCAAGGTTTCTGTAAAAGTTTTCGTCGCTTATTTTTGAAGGCAGAATAATTGAATAATAATTGCCGTCTACTTTTCCAATCCAAAGGGGAGCTGTAAGAGAAGATATTTCCTGTGGAAGGGAATCTTGCACTGTAAGTATGTTGTTTCCGGCGTTCTCTATCTGGCCTTTAAAATTTTCTGCAGCCGTTTCGTCCAGACCTAAAAAACCGAAAATTTCTTCTGCGGCCGGTACAAGGTTTTTTGCAGCCTGAATTGATTCAAGCTGTTTTTTTGATGAAGGAATGAATTTTGAAGTGGAAGAAAAGGAATCTGGTATAAGAGGGGCTAGTTCTTCTTCTTTTTGCAGGACTTCTTCGGCAGTTTTGCCTTCTATAACAAGCCAGCTTGTAGGATTGTAGTCCAGAATATTTGTGGCAAGAATTGTATCTTCTTTTATGCGGCCTTCCATTTTGTAAAGGTTAGAAATGTCGTTCTGTACGGAAAGTTTTTTACTGTTTGGAATAAGAATTGCCGCCGACAGGGCTATAAGAATCAGAGAAACTGCAAGAGGTTTTTTGCCCGAAAGGGAGAAGGAAAGATTGTGTTTTTCCAGAAACGGAATATGCCTTTTTTGTACCGGCGGAAGGGAAAATCGTGTAAAAAATCCTGTAACTGTAAGGAATGAACTTAAAATCCCTGTAAAGCAGAAAACAGCCATCTGCTTTAAAAGGTCAAAAGGTGCGAACATAAGGAGAATAAAGCAGATTTCTGTGGAAACAAGGGAAAGTACAAGACCTTTTGAAATATGACGCCGTATTTGGGTTGAATTTTCCATTTGTAAGGCGGCTTTCCAGTTTATAAAGTAATGCAGGCTGTAGTCTATGCTGGAGCCTATAAGGGATGTGCCGAATACTAAGGCAATCATGTAGATTTTTCCGAATATAAGGTGGGTTGCCATAAAAGATATTCCTATGGAAAGAATTATGGACAGCACACTTAAAGCAATAGGCAGCGTTGAGCGGAAAACAAAATACAAAAGCATCGTTACAGTTAAAAGGCTTACAATGGAAATAACAGATATTTCCCTGTAGGCAGAACTGGAACTTTTGTAACTGTGGAAAGGCGTACCGTAAAATACAAAGGAAACTCCATCTTTTTCCAGAGGAAGGCATTTTTCGTAAATAAGTGGTACGGCATTTTTTTTGCTGGCGAGGCGGGCCCCTTCTTCTGTAAGTTTTCCCCGAATCATAACATACCATTTGCCGTCGTATTCTGATGCAAGAACACCGTCTTTTGCAGTCATTCTTGTGCCGGCGTCAGAAATTTTAGAAAGGTAAAGGGCTGTATTTTTATCATCAAGAAAAAACGGGTCTTCTTCGATGTTTTCAAGACTTGAAAAAGAAAATCCGCTGAAAATCGAAGAAAGTGTTTCTTCCGCAAGAAAGTTGCATCCTTCAGGAGAAAGAATTTGTTGCTGAAATTCTTTATCTAAAAGATTGAACCTGTACTTGCCCAAAAAATCTTTTATTTTTTCTAAAGTCGTATAGTCGGAATAAAGAAATATTTCTTCAAATTTTGATTTTTCGTTTTTTAAAAGGGAATAGGCTTCTTCGGCGGCACTTTTTGCCATTTTAAAATCTTTGTGACCTGCAAGAATAAAAACGGAAGAATTGGTAGAGGCAGAAATTGATTTTTCCGCTGTCTGGAGGGCTTTGCTGCTTCTTGTGGAAGGAAGCATATTTGTGTAGTCTGCATCAAAATTAATTCCCTTTGTAAAAAAAAGAGAAACGGCAAAGGCGGCTATTATTGCCAGATGAAAAAAACTCCACAGCAGGAAATAAAATTTATTGGAAAAGTTTTTTTTCGTCATCAGTAAGCTCCTGACGGAAAGATTTGTCTTTTAAACTGTATTTTGTGGATTCTCCCTCTTTCTGGAAAATTTCCATAGAATTCAGGGACTGGAAATTTGCGGAAGAATTTTCTTTTACTTCCCCGGAAAGTTCGATTTTCTGTATGGCAAGGGCGATGTTTGCATCTTTTGGAGTCAGGGTCAAAATCCACTGGTTTTGGGTAGATTTAAAATCGCTTATTGTAAAAAAAGTTTCCAAAGACTCTTTGCTGCCGGAAAAAATTGAAGATACGGTCTGAGCTACAGATTCAAAAACCGGGTTAGAACTTCCATCTGTAACATTTTTAGAACCATCAGGAAGAATTTTTGTTATGGAAGATTTTGTAAGGATTGTGGACGAAGGAAATGGTTTTTCTGTTTTCCAAAGTATTCCCTGTTCACAAAAAATAAATTTTCCCCAGGACTGTAACGGTCTTTTTAGTTTTGGAGATGTTTTTGTCTGAATAAAATTCCCCGAAGTAACGGGAAAATCCGAAAGAGAAGAAAAAAGGGATTCCAAAGAAAGGGATTTTTCTGTTTTTTTCTGAGCAGAAAGGGGAAAGGCAAGAAAAACAGAAAATAAAATAAGTGTTAAAAGTGTTTTTTTCATATCGTTTGCATATTATTACAAAAAA
>CAMAFU010000022.1 GCA_945833725.1 uncultured Treponema sp. | reverse complement strand
GCAAAGCAAAAAGCCACCCAAAATATAAAAAAACAAAACTCGAAATTAGGGCTAATTAAGTACAGATTATTTAACACGGCTTTCCCTTCAATTAAATTACAAATTTCTAATTGAATAAAGCCGTTTTTTTTTGCTACAATCCTTACAATCATGTTTTTAAAGATAGTAAATTTCGCAGGCAGCTTGTGCTTTCTTCTGTACGGCATGAAGCTGATGAGCGACGGAATTCAAAAAAGTGCCGGACAAAAGCTTCAGGCTGCTCTGGCAAAAATGACCGGAAACAGATTTATAGGCCTTTTAACCGGATGCGGACTTACAATGATTATCCAGTCTTCCGGAGCTACTACGGTTATGCTGGTAAGTTTTGTTAATGCGGGGCTTATTACCCTGGAACATGCCGTAGGCGTAATTTTCGGTGCAAATATAGGAACAACTGTTACGGCCTGGATTGTTTCGCTGGTTGGTTTTAATTTTAAACTTGAAACTTTTGCAATTCCAATTTTCGGTCTTGGCTATCTTCTTACAATTTTCAAAAAAATAAAAAAAGAAGGCTTTGGCACGGCCATAATGGGTTTTGGTCTGCTTTTTATAGGCTTGGGCTGGCTTTCTGCAACTTTTAAAGATGCCAGCGGTGCACCAGATCCTGCCATGATTGACTTTATTAAACATATAGAAGGTTATGGCGCATACAGCATCGGCATAGCAGTAGTTGTGGGAGTAATTTTTACAGCAATGATTCACTCCTCCTCCGCAATGACTGCCATTGTAATTACAATTTCTGCCGTTGAACCTTCTTTCTGGCCAATTGGTGCAGCCATGGTTATCGGTTCAACAATGGGGTCAACCATAGATTCAATTATGGCGGCCTGGGGCGGCAAACCTAATGCCAAGCGAACGGCACTTATTCATGTAATGTTTAACTGTTCGGCTTCTGTACTTGCCCTCCTTTTTTTCCGTCCTTTCCTTCAACTGATTGAATTTATTATTCCTTGTCCATCCCCAGAAAAATTAAAAATTATTGTAGCCTATCGGGTTGCCCTTCTTAATACTGCATTTAAAGTAATTGCCACAATTATTTTCATTCCTTTTGTAAATCAAATTGCAGAACTTACACACCATATTATAAAAGACAAACCTGAAGAAGAATCAAATATATACAAGCTGGAATTCAACAACGAAATTGCAGCAAAAACGCCGGAAGCCTGTGTTTTCCGTGCCCAGAAAGAAATTACTGCTTTTTCAGAAAATGTAGTCAGAATGTACGACGAACTACAGACAGGGCTTGCAAATTTTAACAATACCTTTATTGAACAGCGCCATCCTTTAATAAAGCAAATTGAAGACTACTGCGACCAAATGGAAGAACAAATAACGGCCTATCTTATAAAATGCCAGCATCTTCATCTTTCCGATGAAGCAAAAGACAATGTACAGCTTATGCTCCGTCTTGTAGGCGAAATGGAAAGCATGTCCGACGGCTGTTTAAGCATTTCAATCCAAATTAAAAAGGCTTTGGAACGAAATGTTGAATTCAAAAAAGAAGATTTCAGCCGTCTTATTCCATATTTTGAACTTGGCCGCCAGCTGTTGTATTTTATTCACAAAAATGTTTCAAAAATTCAGCGTCTTACTCCAGAAGAATACGCTTTTGCCAGAGACCTGGAAGAGCAGATTGATCAGGAAAGAAACGAACTTAAACGGATTGCAAAAAGCCGTCTTGAAGCCGGTGCTGATGTTAGAGCTGAACTTTACTATATGGACATTATCAGGCAGATTGAAAAAATCGGAGACAGATGTTTCGATGCAGCCGGCGATTTAAGAAAAGAAGACACCGCCATATAGTATTAAAATTTTAAGGAAAATTTTTAATGGGAAGAGGAACAAAAGAAGGCGTTTCACCTTTGGACTTTCGGGATGTAAAAAAAAGCGAATATAAACTTTTCTTTTCGTATTTTAAACCTCACCGCAAACTTTTTTTTGCAGATTTAATCTGTGCTGTTTTTGTTGCGGCTGTTGATATTGTTTTTCCGGTAATTTCCAGATTTCTGCTTAATAAATTATTGCCTCAATATTCAGTAAATCCAAACGGCATTGTAAAGTCCTTTTTTCTTATTATTGCACTCTGTTTTTTAATGTATATTTTCAGAACTATGGCTCAATGGTTTGTTACTTTTTTTGGTCATGTTTTTGGTGTTGCCGTAGAAAAAGACATGCGCCGGGATATTTTTACTCATATTGAAAACCAGTCCTTTTCTTTTTTCGATAAAAACCGCACTGGAAAAATTATGAGCCGGGTTACTACAGACCTGTTTGAAATTTCTGAACTTGCCCACCACGGGCCTGAAGACCTTTTAATTTCCCTTTTAACTTTGGTCGGATCTTTTGTGGTAATGTTTTCTATCCGGTGGCAGCTGGCCGTAATTGTATTTATAAGCCTTCCCGTAATGATTTTTTTAACTTATTCCAGCCGGAAAAAACTTATGTCTACTTCAAAAGGCGTAAAATCTAAAACGGCGGAAATTAATGCTGGAATTGAAAGTTCCATAAGCGGGGCAAGAGTTACAAAAGTTTTTACCAACGAATCCTACGAAATCAATAAATTTGAAGAATACAATCAGGAATTTTTTAATTCGAAAAAGTATTACTACAAAGCAATGGCCGGTATGCATTCAAAAATGGAATTTACGACACATATTTTAAGTGTAGTTATTCTTGGGGTCGGAGGATATTTTATTATGGCCGGCAAAATGACTTTAGGTGATTTAGTTGCCGCAAACATGTTTGTTGCAGCTTTTTTACAGCCAATCCGCCGCCTTACAAATTTTATTGAACAGTTCAGCACCGGTATGGCAGGTTTTTTGCGGTTTACAGAAATAATGGACACCCACACAGAAACGGTGGATTCGCCGTCTGCAAAGGAATTAACCGGCGTAAAAGGTAACATTCAGTTCAACGATGTCTGTTTTTCTTATGAAACAGGGCAAACTGTTCTTGACCATATTTCTTTTTCTGTGGATGCAGGAAAAACATTTGCCATTGCAGGTCCAAGTGGAGGGGGAAAAACTACCCTGTGCAGCCTCCTGGCAAGATTTTACGAAATTTCTTCCGGTACAATAACTATTGACGGCGAAAACATAAAGAACTTTACCCTAAAATCTCTTCGCCAGCAGATTGGTTTTGTTCAGCAGGATGTTTTTCTTTTTGCAGGTACTGTAGGAGAAAACATTGCTTACGGAAATCCCGGAGCAACTTTTACAGAAATTGTGGAAGCCGCAAAACGGGCAGAAATTTACGATGACATAATGAAAATGCCAGATGGATTTAATACTGTTGTGGGTGAAAGGGGCATAAAACTCAGCGGAGGTCAAAAACAAAGGGTAAGCATAGCCAGAGTATTCCTTAAAAATCCGCCTGTTTTAGTTTTGGACGAAGCAACTTCTGCCTTAGACAGCGTTACAGAACAAAAAATCCAGAGGGCATTTGAAGAACTTTCTAAAGGACGGACTACCTTTATAATTGCCCACCGCCTTAGCACAATCAGGAATGCCGATATGATTGCTATAATTGATAACCATAAAATAATGGAAATGGGAAGTCATCAGGAATTATTGGATAAAAGGGGAGAATATTTTAATCTTTACACGGCGCAGGCACGAATTTAATATTTCAGAACAGCCGCACATCAATGGATTGCCGCAACACGGTATTCGCAAAGGAAGGAAATTACATGAAAAAATTAAATAAAAACAAGGTACTGCTTAAAACTATTTTTTTTCTGCTTGTAACATGTATTTTGGCGGGATGTTCCAAAGAAAAAAAGTTACAAAATAAAGAAACTGTTTCTGTAGTCACTACTATTTTTCCTATTTTTGACTGGACTGAAAACCTGTGTAAAGGTATTACCGGAATCAACATTGAAATGCTTTCAAAAAACGGCACTGATTTACATTCATTTCAGCCGAGCGCAGCCGACATAATAAAAATTTCTCAGTCCGATCTGTTTATTTTTATAGGCGGCGAAAGCGATTCCTGGATAAAAGATGTACTTAAAACAAGCGGAAATAAAAATCAACTTGTGCTGAACCTTACAGAAATTCTGAAAGACGAATTAAAAGAAGAAGAATCTGTTGAAGGCATGGAAGAACATCATCACCATGAAGAAGAGAAAGATGCAGATTCTGACCATATTGAATACGATGAACATTTGTGGCTTTCCGTAAAAAACGCAAAAATTGCCTGCACAAAAATTGCAGAAGCACTGGAACTTATAGATTTGGGAAATTCTGCCCTTATAGCAGAAAATCTTGTTTCCTACAATCAGCAGCTATCCCTTCTGGAAAATGAAATTCTTTCACTAAAACCTCTCTGCAAAGGAAAATCAATTATAGTTTGCGACAGATTTCCTTTCCGTTACATGACCGAAGAACTGGGTCTAAAATATTTTGCCGCCTTTACAGGTTGTTCTGCCGAAACGGAAGCTAGTTTTGAAACTTTAGCTTTTCTTGCAAAAAAAGTTTCCTCTGAAAAACCAAAAGCTGTTTTTGTTACAGAAAGTTCTGATTTAAAATTATCCGGCTCTGTTTTACAAAGTGCAAAAGCAGATATTCCTGTTTACAGGTTAAATTCCATGCAGTCCGTTACATTAAAAAATGCACTTTTGCCGGAAGATAAAGGCGGAGAGCGTTTTATTTCCATAATGAAAGACAATTTATCTAAAATCAGATATGTGGTAGAATAACTCAACAAAAATTTTCAGGCGGGTTAAATGGCACAACTGGAATGTCAAAATCTTAAACTGGGATACGATTCCAGGGCAATAGTTGAAAATCTTTCTTTTAAGGTTAATAAAGGCGATTATCTTTGCATTCTTGGAGAAAACGGCTCCGGAAAATCAACCTTAATGAAAACAATACTTCACCTTAACAAACCTTTGGCCGGAACAATAAAAACCGGCGACGGTCTTTTGCCCGACGAAATAGGTTACCTTCCTCAGCAAACCCTGGCTCAAAAAGATTTTCCTGCCAGCGTAAAAGAAATTGTTTTGTCCGGCTGTCAGAGCCGATGCGGAAAACGCCCTTTCTACAATAAAAAAGAAAAACAGCTTGCCGCAGAAAACATGCAGAAAATGGGAATTGAAAATCTTGCCGGCTGTTGTTACAGGGAATTGTCCGGCGGGCAGCAGCAGAGGGTTTTACTGGCCAGAGCACTTTGTGCAACTCAAAAAATGCTTCTTCTTGATGAACCTGTTACCGGTCTTGATCCGAATATGACCGAAGAAATGTATTCACTTATTCACCAGCTGCATCAGTCTGGCATAACAATAATAATGATAAGCCACGATGTAGAAGCAGCGTTAAAATTTGCAACTCATGTGCTTCATATCGGTAAAGATATTTTTTTTGGCACAAAGGAAGAATTCATTCATTATACAAATTGTCCGGATTGCGCCGGTCAAATCAGGAAATTATATGTTAGACCAGTTAATTCAATATTTTAGCTTTCCCTTTGTCAGATATGCCTTTATTGTAGGAATTCTCATTGCTCTGTGTTCAAGTCTTCTGGGTGTTACTTTAGTATTAAAGCGGTTCAGTTTTATTGGCGACGGTTTAAGTCATGTTGCTTTTGGTGCCATGGCCATAGCAGCAGTTCTTAATCTTTCAAACAATATGCTTATAGTTCTGCCTGTTACAATACTTGCGGCAGTCCTTCTTTTACAGACAGGAAAAAATGCAAAAATTCAGGGTGATGCTTCCATAGCAATGATAAGTGTAAGTTCTCTGGCCTTAGGCTATCTGCTGATGAATATTTTTTCTTCAAACGCAAATATTTCGGGAGATGTATGCAGCACCCTTTTTGGTTCAACTTCCATCCTTACATTAAAGCGGTCTCAGGTAATTCTCTGTGCTATCCTTTCAATTCTTGTAATTCTATCGTTTATAATCTTTTACAACAAAATTTTCGCAGTTACCTTCGACGAAAACTTTGCTCAGGCAATAGGAACCCACGCAAAAATCTACAATCTCGTTATAGCCATAATAATAGCCGTAATAATAGTACTGGCCATGAATCTGGTAGGTTCCCTTCTTATAAGCGCCCTTGTAATATTCCCGTCACTTTCTGCAATGAGGCTTTTTAAAACATTCAAATCTGTAACAATCTGTAGTGCTTCAGTTTCCGTAATCTGTGCAGTTGCAGGCCTCCTTATTTCATTATTGGCCGGAACACCTGTAGGTTCAACAATAGTGGCAATAAATCTTCTTGCTTTTATTATTTTTACGGTTATCTCAAAATTCTAAATTTTCAGGCGGCTTTTTGCCCTGCTCCACTTTGTTCCGCGACCGCAAAAACCGGGCTTTCCAGGGTTCCGCGCAAAAGCGCTTCATTCAGAAAATCAGCAGCCTAAAGTCCGCTGATTTTCCGAACGCCTTAGGCGCCCTTCCAATCCCTGCCGCGGGTTTTTATATTCCGCTTCCTGTATTATTTTCAAAAGTTTAAATAAAAATTATAATCTATTCCATGATTAATGAATTTTACGATTTTATCGTTATTGGCGCTGGAGCCGCAGGATTAACCGCAGCTCAATACGGAGCCCGCAGCGGTTTAAATACACTTCTTTTAGATTCCGGCAGCGGTGGCGGACAGGCTCTTAATATTTTTTTTTTAGAAAACTATCCGGGATTTTATCCCAGCGTTCAGGGAACAACCTTTATTCAGAATATGAAATCTCAGGCAGAAAGTTTTGGTGCCGTTATTTTAAGAGCAACAGTTGCCTCTATCGATAAAATAAAAAATACTTTTGTCCTCGAAACAGATAAAGGAAAATTTTCCAGTTATACAGTTTTAATTGCAACAGGTGCTGAACACAAAAAACTTGGAATTCCTGGGGAAGATAAATTTTCAGGCAAAGGTGTAAGTTACTGTGCCACCTGCGACGGGCCGTTTTTCCGCAACAAGGAAGTTATTGTTGCTGGAGGCGGCGACAGTGCCCTTGAAGAAGCTTTTTATCTTTCATCGCTGGCAAAAAATGTTACTTTAGTACATCGCCGCAGTGATTTTAGGGCGCAAAAGGCAATTCAGCAGAAAATCAAAAAAAACTCAAAAATTCAGGTAAAGATGAATAAAATCATCAAAGAAATAAAAGGCTCAACAAAGGTTGAATCTGTTATTTTAAAAGATACACTAACTCAGGCCGAAGAAGAATTTTTGTGCGACGGCGTTTTTATTTTCATTGGAATGAATCCCCGCACAGAATTAGTTAATATGCTCAGAAAAGACGAAAACGGCTGTTTAATTACAAATTACAAAATGGAAACTTCAATCCCAGGCCTTTATGCTGCCGGCGATGTAAGGGCAAAACCATTTCGGCAGTTAATTACGGCAGCTTCTGACGGTGCAATTGCAGCTCATCAGGCACAGGAATATGTTGCCCTTATAAAAAATTCAAAATCAACACACCTGTAAAACTAAGGATTTCTCATGAATCATCATAGATTTTTTTCAATTTTAAAATTCAACTTAAAAAAAGCTGTATTTTTCTCCTTTTCAATTTTACTTTGCCTTCAGTCTGTTTGTGCACAAAAAAATTCATCCAAAATACAAATTCCAGACAACGCAGATTTTTGGAGCGATTATCCTCCCGAAGAACTATCTTCTTTTCTTGTTTCTAAAATGAGTAATGAAGAACTTTTAAGCCAGATTCTCATGTTTGGCTGGGCCGGCAGTGAACCCAGCGAACTTTTAAATCAATGGGTTTATGACCGGGGACTCGGCAGTGTAAAAGTTTTCGGCTGGAATACAGACAACACAAGACTTGTGGCAAAATCCATATCATCCCTTCAGGAAAAATCGCAAAAAAGACACCTTAAAATTCCGCTTTTTGTCGCCACCGATCAGGAAGGAGGCTGGATTCGCCATGTAAAGGGCGATACTTCCGACACACCGGGAAATATGGCTATTGGGGCAAGCGGCTACCCTATGGATGCTTACTACTCTGCTTACTATATAAGCCGAGAAATAAACGCTCTTGGCATAAACATGAATTTTGCTCCTACAGTCGACAATTACACAAATTTAAAATCAACTGTAATAGGTCCCCGTTCCTTTGGAGCAAATCCAGAATTTGTCGGTGAGCTGGGGGCCGCCTTTGTTGCAGGTTCTCTTGCCGCCGGAGTAATTCCAACTGCAAAACATTTTCCCGGCCACGGCGACACAAGTTTGGACAGTCACGGCAATCTTCCTCAAATCGAAATTGACTATAACACGCTGGCAAACAGAGAACTTATTCCTTTTAAATATCTTATTGCAGAAAATATTCCGGCAATAATGAGCGGGCATTTAGGCTTTCCAAAAATAATAGCCAACGGTGAACCGGCAAGTCTTTCAAAAGTTTTTTTAACAGATATTTTAAGAAATAAATTAGGTTTTAAAGGATTAATAATTACCGACGACATGATGATGAACGGTGCCACCATGTACGCAGGCAGTTTAAGCAGAGCTTTCAGGCTTGCCATTGAAGCTGGAAACGACATAGTTATTTCTTCAACTACAGCACGCCTTAATGAATCACTTTGGACAAACAATCTGTCGCTTATGAACTCCGATACAAACTTTTATCAGACCGTAAAAAAAGCAGCCGGCAGAGTTATTTATTACAAATTGAAGTATTTTAAATCTCCAAATGCAGCACCGCTTTTTCCAGACGAAAACACCATAAGCGATAAAGTTCCCGACAAAGAAGGCCAAAAATTCTTTTTAAGTCAGGCGTGCCGTTCAATTACTCCATACAAAAAAGGAAGTGATTTTCCTCTTACAGACGATTATATTTCCAGCAAAAAATTTCTTATAGCCGGACAAACACAGTTTCCAGAATTTTTTCAGGAAGCAAAAAAACGGTTTCCAAATATGGGAGAATTTAAATTCGACTATGAACTGGGACCTGTTCAAGCCGACTGGATGAGCAACAACATCGAAAAAACTGCAAGAAACTTTGATGCAATAATTATTTGCGTTGCAAACGAAAGAAGTGCCCTAATAGCAAACCGCTTAAAAAACTCCGGCAAAAAAGTTATTGTTTTTTCAGTGCTTTCCCCGGTTCCTGTTCTGGATTTTTCATGGGCAGATACAATCCTTTTAGGTTACAGCTATTCACCTTACACATTTAAAGCCCTTTACGGAGCCCTTGCCGGTGACTTTGAATGTAAAGGAAATCTTCCTCTTTAAGTTTAAAAATTTGGAATTTCCTTTATTTTTGTGTATTTATAATCATTTGCATGGGTATTTGGTAACAGCCCCGCAATCCTGTCATTTTCTTTTTGAAGCTGAAATTTTATCATCTCTTTAAAAGCTGTCATTAAAGAATCTGGATTTATATTTTTATTGATAATTTCGGCTTCTTTCATTTCCTGAATAAGATAGTAACAGGTTTCTATAGTTGAAACACATTCAGGACGCGGTTCTTTTTTAAAGGTAAAAATTGAAGAATAGCTGCCGGAAAAACTGAGCTTTGGAAGTGCCAGTAAATTACTGTTGCACTTAATCATTTTTTTTGAACAGAACCATGTTGAATCAATAATAATTGCCAGCAACTTTTTTTTACCAATTTCTTCTTTGAAGCCTGTTTTTTTGCTATGCCAGGCGTTTTCGTCGGGATACAAAAGAACCGGATAATACTGTTCATTGGTTAAAAGCTCACATAACCGTTTATTATTGGAAAAATCGATACCTGTAATTATTTCAGAATCAATAAGGGCGGCATGAGCAAGTCTTCCTGTTCCTGTCCGCTGCCGTTTAGCTTCTTTCGGATGCATTAAAAAAACAAATTTAATTCCCGGATTAAAAGGCTCAAGATATTTACAAAAACAACTGTCCAAGGGTCTTAAGCATTTATAGCACATTTCTCGCATAAGGAGATTTTATATTAAAAAAAAGATTTTATGAAGTATGAGTATTTTTTAGGCTTAGGTTATGTAAGGGCAGCCTGAAAGGCTGTTGGGCAAAGAAACTGCCTGAAGACTTACTGTTATGTTTATTCAAAACACAAACAATATTGCAGCTCATTTTTACGGCAGTTTCTTTGCCCAATGAAGCGAACAGCGGAACCCTGGAACAACCGACGGCTGCTATGCTGCCGGAAGCCCCCAAAATACGTCTGGTCAAGGCACGCTATCGCTCAGGGCCTTGACTCAGCCGTTTTTAAAGTTTGTAATAAACCTTAAATAAAAAACTGCCCGGCCTTAAAAAAAACCGGACAGTTAAAAAACTTTACAAACTGCTATTTGGCATTTACTGATTCGTACATTTTATTGTAATCAGCACCAACTCCAGCAGGAACTTTATCTGTTAACTTGAACAAATCTCCCAACTGGAACACACCGTTTTTATCTCTAGGGATTCTGTTAAATGAACCGTCTTCGTTGTAACCGTTCTGCAGTTTGGAAATATCGACACTTACAAAAACAGAGCTATCAAGAGTTGTTTTTTCTGCATTCTGTGTCTGAGCACCGTTAAAGAAGAAGTTATCAACTGTAAGAAGATCTGTTTTTTCTTTGTAGTTGTCGCCGGCACCACCTTTAAGGGAAAGAACGCCTTTTGCTTCAAATGTACGAGGATTAGATTCAGCCTTTCCTTTTCCGTACAGGGCAATATTGTAATTTCCGTTTCCATAAACAGTTACACGGTCAAGAATAAGTGCAGGATTTGAGTTACATGTAACACCATTAACTCCATTTCCCCAGGAAATTGAATTCCGCAGAATGTGTTTAATGGCAATACCATCGCCGCCAAGTTTAAATCCGTTTCCATCACCGTTACCTGTACCATCCAGCTTTGTACCGTTGGCATAAGTAATACAGTTGTCAAGAAGAACGGCACCAATAGCGCCAGTTTCAACTTTAGAATACAAATCCCAACCGTCGTCTACATTATGATGAGAAACACAGTTGCGGAAAATATTACCTTCTCCAGAAGTAAGTTTTGATGCAAAACCGTCTGCATTGTTCTGAGCAGGGTCGCAGTTTCCAAAAGACTCGCATCCATAAATTAAATTGTGATGAGGCCATTTTGAAGGAGGTTCAGCAGAACGACCGGCAATCTGAATTCCAGTGTCGCCGTTTTCGTAAGTATCAACCATTCTGATAATGTTGTAATTTCCGGCAACCTGAAGAGCCTTAACATCTCCCGGAGTATGACAAATGTCGATATTTTCTATATTCCAGTAACTTCCGTAAAGATTAAGGGCAGTAACAGTAACTTTTGCCTTGGAGAAATCAATTACCGCACGGCTTCCATCCAAAGATTTTAAAGTCTTGCGTTTTTTCTCTGTACCGTCATTTCCGCGCTCAATTTCAACACCTTTTGTAGGATAGTATGTTCCCGGCAACAGCACAATTGTCTGACCAGGCTGAGAATAAGAAACAGCAGAAATCAAATCGAGAGGATCGTCTTTTGTACCTTTTCCGAAAGCATTTGCATTTGGAGAAACATAAAGAACATCACCTTTATAAGTTTTAGAGATTATTGAATGAGTATAAGTTACAGATTTATAATTCATTTCATAATCGTTCAATTCCCTGTCAAACTGTGCGATTGCCTGTTTTGGACCAGGTTTCCAACCGTCTTCAGGGTCAAAAGTAACCAAAAGGTCGTTGCTGTTTTCTTTAATCTTTAATGTTTTGCGGTATTCGGCTCTTGCATTGTTTCCTGGAGTAACAGTAATTTTGTCTCCCTTAACAAGAACTTTTCCGTCTGTAGTTTCAACTCTAATTGTACCGCTGGCATTTGTAGTAAATACGAAAGGATATTTCTTGTCGTACCATGTTGTAGGACAGTCAATAGAAGTTGTAAGAGGAATAAGCTCTGGCGGTTCTTCTATAGCAGGAGGATCTTTTTTAGGGTCAGTAATTTTTAATTCTACATTAGAGAATGTTGCATTACATCCTCTGGCAACAGCAAAGCCTACATATATGTGTTTTTTATCGAGCTGAACAAGTTTAACATTCTCGTTGTCGTACATAATGTATTCTTCTTTTGTGTCTTCAGAAGGAATTGCCCTTTTATAAATTGCATGGTAACCGGTATTGTCTTTTTTAAGAGTTACACGGTAAGTATCACCGGTTTTAATAGAATCAGAGCCCTGATCATAACTGAAAGCCATTGCCTTACTTGTAGCATGAGCCTTAATTCCTTCATCGCCCATAGCAATAATTTCGTCTGTAAGACCGCTTACAAAACGAGCACCAATACCATTTTTAATTTCTTTTTTTACGCCGTTTACATGAGTTGTAAATTTTCTTGTAATAACTCCGGCAGAGTTATTGTAAGCAATCATCATAGGCTGACCGTCAACACCAAGGCGGTCAATGGCCAAAAGACCAAAACCTTCCTGACCGTCTACCATCGGGTTATGATAATCAACATGAACGGTAGCAGTTAATTCAAAATTTTCTTTGTAAGGATCGATTGTCGTATAGTAAAAAGAAATACCATCAAAGAAACTTTCAAACTTTCCGCCTTTTTCAATGATGTTTCCAGTTTTTTCATCGTAAGTACATGAATAAAGTTTTACTTTAAGGTCGTTTGGATCCAAAACTTCATAGCGGTTGCGTTCTGGATTTGTAGAAGTACCAAATTCTGTAAATTTCCATACCCTTTCTTTTTCTGCGCGCACAAGTTTATGAATAGGCTTAGAAACAGCAGAGTCGCTGCCCCGAACGGCAGAAACTGTAATATCGGAATAATCACCGTCTTTTAAGCCCTTTATTGAAGCCGAAAGACCTTTTGTCAACGGCATGTCAATTTTTTTACCTGCGTCGGTATAAGAAACAACATAACCTTCTGCTTCAACAATAGCATCCCATGTTAAAGAAAGTTCGCAGTTTCCAACATTAAGAATGGTAACAACAGGTTTTTCCAAAGGCAATGTAAAATCAAAGGAAACAGGAGCCGATGATTTTTTTTCTTTCTGACCATTGCGTTCTGTTACTACAACAAAAGTATATTTTCCAGAATATGCCGGAACAAATTCTGAGTGTTTCAATGCCTTTCTGGTTTTTCCAAATGGATTTGAAACTTTTTCGCCATAAGGACTTGTCATAATAACTTCGCCTTTACTGGCACTTTTTGCATCTGTAGCAGCCAAAAACTCTACAGAAATTTCGTTAGGATTTCCCTCTGTTAATGCTATAGATTTTATCTCTGGAGCCGCAACAGAAGCCCAATCAACAGACTGAGCCGAAAGGGAAAAAACCAACAAAGAAATAATTCCAAAAGAAAGAATCTTTTTCATTTTCCATCTCTGTATAAAAAGATTGATAATAAGTGCAACGCACCAAAAATATTTTCATTTAAAAAAAAGAACGCAAATCTCAAATAAAAAGACTGCGTCCTTTCAAGTTACAGGTGCTGTCCGAAAATAAATTCAAACAGCACTAGAAAATGTTAAGAATAACTCAAGCCCTATTTTCAAAGACAATTGAGTCTCTGAACATACAGCCTTTAGTTTCCTACACCAATATAGTAAACATTGATTCCTGATTTTTTTGAATAAATTGTATAAGTACCATCTGCAGGAGCAACAACTTTACCTTCAGAAGCAATAGTTCCAGCCTGACCGTCAATATCCATTGGAAGTTCTGCAAAAGGTTTTCCGTCAGGACCACAAACTACAATAGCACGAACATCTGTTTTTGAAGTTGAATTACCGTAAATAGTAATTGTTTCGCCGGCTTTTGCAGGAAAAGAAACAGAGCGTACTTTAAGGTTTCCGCTACCCTGAAGCTGAAGGGCTTTATTGAATTCTTCTCCAGATTCTGTTTTGTGAACAGGTTTTTTAGAAAAATTCATATATTTTTCTGCGGTAGCATGAAGAACAAAACCGTCTTCAAGTTCAAGATCTTCGGTAATAGTAATCGATTCCTGATCTTCTGCACTAAAATATCCTTCTGCAAATGCACAAGTACCCATAAGCATAAATGCAGCAGCAACAAAAGTAACTAATTTTTTCATTTATATTCCTCCTTTAGTTTACTTTTTAATAAATTTTCTTTGTTAATTATATGGTTAAATTTAAGAAAATTAAAGGCAATAATTTTTAAAATACTGATAAAACAA
>CAMAFU010000021.1 GCA_945833725.1 uncultured Treponema sp. | reverse complement strand
TAACCGTCAATAAAAATCGATTAGAATATTTCTTTTTGCAAACGGCGGACTTTTGTCTTTCCCCTGTCATTCGATGCTTGTTTACTTAAATTTTTTGATGATTTCTGCTAAAATCAAATGGTAAAAAACTTGAGGTGATTTTATGGCTGATTATCATGTATTTCCTGATGCACCGGAGGGAACTCCTGAGTCTAATTTTGTTCATCTTCATGTTCACTCAGATTATTCTCTTCTTGATTCCTGTGCAAAAATTGATGACCTTGTGGCAAAAGCAAAAAAATTAAATATGAAGGCGCTGGCTTTAACAGACCACGGCAATATGTTCGGCGCATTGAATTTTGAAAAACTTTGCCATGTAAACGGAATAAATCCTATTGTAGGCGAAGAATTTTATGTGGCTTTTGGCTCTCATCTTGAAAAAAATTCTGTTCCCTACAGCCATAAAGGAGAAGACGGCGACAGGCAGGCCAGATATTTTCATCTTATTCTTTTATGCGAAAATCAGACTGGTTACAAAAATATGTGCTGGCTTTCTTCTCTGGCTTATACTGAAGGTACATGGTACAAACCGAGAATTGATTTTGAGCTGCTGGAAAAATATCACGAAGGGTTGATTTGTCTTTCGGCCTGTATTGCAGGGGAACTGCCGCAGCTTCTTCTTGCTGGAAAGGATGATGAAGCAAAGGAACTGGCATTAAAGTATAAAAATCTTTTTGGGCCTGATCATTATTATATTGAAATTCAGGATCATGGGCTGGAAGATCAGAAAATAGTCAACAAAAAACTTATTGCCCTTGCCAGGGAACTTGATATTCCCCTTGTTGTTACAAATGACATTCATTATGTCGAAAAGGAAGATTGGGAAGCTCAGGACTGTCTGCGGTGTATAGGTTTTAAGAAAAATATGACGGAAGCTCATCAGCAGATGGGAAATTCTCCAGAATGGTATTTTAAAACGGAAGATGAAATGAAGGCACTTTTTCCTGAACTGCCTGATGCCTATGAAAATACAATGAAAATTGCTTCCATGTGCAACCTTACGATTCATCAGTATTCAACTCAGGAATTAAAGGGAACTTTGCCTCGTTTTGAACTTCCTGTTGAATTTCAAACCCACAGCGATTATACAAAAAATCAGGATGATTACATGAGGTTTCTTGTCGAAAAAGGACTTAGAGACAGATACGGTACAATTACGCCTAAAATACGGCAAAGGTGTGAGTATGAAATGGGAATTATCCTTAAAATGGGGTTTTCCGGCTACTTTCTTATTGTATGGGAATTTATTAACTGGGCAAAATCTGATTACGACAATGTAAATAAAAGACCTAAACCAAGAATGCCTATTGGACCTGGGCGTGGTTCAGGTGCTGGTTCTCTTGTGGCCTACTGCCTTACAATTACAGACATTGACCCTTTCCGCTATAACTTGATTTTTGAACGGTTTCTTAATCCTGAACGGGTTTCCATGCCAGACTTTGATGTGGACATGGACTTCGATTACAGGCAGGATATTATTCAGCACACAAGAGATTTGTATGGCGACAAAAAAGTAGGTCATATTGTAACTTTCGGTACATTAAAACCAAAAAATGTTATTGCCGATGTGGGAAGGACTCTTGGAATTCCTTTAAGCGAAGTTAATATGCTTAAATCTAAGGTTTCAGAAAATCTTAAGGCAAAACTGAAAAACTGTTTTGAGCCGGCTAACGATAAATTTCCTGATGGAGGGCAGCTGGCCGAATTCAGGCATGATCCCCGGTACGAAAAACTTTTTGATCTGGCTTTAAAACTGGAAGGCTGTAAAAGAAATACTGGTCTTCATGCTTCTGGAATGGTTATAGGCCTTTCTGAACTTCCAGACTGGGCTCCTGTTTTTATGGATTCTAAAACCGGCAAAGTTGGCGTTCAATATACGATGGACATAATTGAACCATGCGGCCTTGTAAAATTTGACTATCTGGGATTAAAAACCCTTTCTCTTATCCGATATGCAGAAACTATAATCAATAAGCACAGAAAGGATGGGGAAGAAATTTTTGACTGCACAAAAATAAGCGAAACTGACAAAAAGGCGTTTGAATTATTTAAGCGGGGGGATTCGGCTGCTGTATTCCAGTTTGAATCTCCGGGAATGCAGAAAATTCTGCGGCAGTTTCAGCCGGAAAAACTTGAAGACCTTGTTGCTTTAAACGCTTTGTACAGACCTGGTCCTATGGATTACATTCCAAATTACATCAACGGAAAATGGAAGCCTGAAACAATACATTATCCTGATCCCTGCCTTGAAGACATCTTAAAGGAAACTTACGGTGTTATGGTTTATCAGGAGCAGGTAATGCAGGTTTCTCAGAGAATTGCAGGATTTTCTTTGGGCGGTGCTGATATGCTTCGCCGTGCCATGGGTAAAAAAAAGAAAGAAGTTCTTATGGGCAAAAAGAAGGAATTTATTGAAGGTGCCATTGCTCAGGGTTTTACAAAGGAGCATGCTGATGAAATTTTTGAAATAATGGTTCCTTTTGCCGGTTACGGTTTTAATAAATCTCATGCGGCGGCCTATTCTGTTCTTGCCTACAGGACTGGCTGGCTTAAAGCAAATTATCCTGCTGAATTTATGGCTGCAAACCTTACTAACGAAATTAGCAGTACGGATGGGTTGCCTGCTTATATTGCAGAGTCCAGACGAATTGGTATTTGTGTTGATCCTCCAGATGTTAATCGTTCCGATGCAATTTTTGATGTTGTAGACGGTCATATTGTTTTTGGCTTTAAGGGAATAAAGGGAATGGGAGATGGCGCTGCAAAAGCTATTGTTGCCGAGAGGGAGGCAAACGGCCCGTTTAAGGATTTTATGGATTTCTTGGAGAGGCTTCTTCAAGTTAAGGAAGATATTATAGATGAAGAAACTGGTGCAAAAAAAGGCGAAAAACTTGCCATCAATAAAAAAGCTGTGGAAGTTCTTATAAAGTGCGGCGGTTTTGATAATCTCGGACAGAACAGGCCTACGCTGTTGAACAATTTGGACAGGGCTTTTTCTTATACAGAAAAAAAACTTTCCGGCGGCGAAGACGGGCAAATCAGCCTTTTTGAAAATACCGGCGTTCAGGAATATGCCGATTTTAAGTTTGAAGAAGTAGAAGACTGTTCAAAAATGGACAAACTTAATATGGAACTTGAATTAATCGGTTGTTATGTTTCAGGGCATCCTTTAGACGATTACAGACAGGCTTACGAAAGAGCTTCTCTGAATTCCCTTAATTTCAACCGGGAAGCAAAATTTGCAAAACAACTTTCGGATTCTCTTTCTCCTGAAGGAAACAGATGGGGCGCCTCTCGGGGCAAAGATTATGTTGCAATCGGTCTTCTTGTGGAACTAAGGTCTACAATTACCAAAAACGGAAAATCCATGGCTTTTGCCAAACTTCAGGATTTTAACGGTTTTATAAATCTTGTATTTTTTTCAAAAACCTGGGAAACCCTATCATCAAAAATTGAAAATGATAAAGTTTACGCCTTTAAAGGAAAAATCAATACTTCAAGAGAAGAGGCTTCGTTTGTGGTTGATTCTATGGAAGAACCTGAAATCCTGCAGAATCGTGCCGTTCAGGAAGTTCACATACTTATGGAAGACGGTTGCTCGCAAAAAGAACAAATTTTTGGTTTAAGGGAATTTTTATTTGGAAATTCCGGTAATTGTTCAGTATATTTTCACATAAATGCAGAAAAAAAATCGTATACGGTTAAGGCAAATGCCCAGATTGCCGTTCCTGGGACAAAAGAATTTCTGAATAGCCTTAAAAATCAGGCGTTTGTTAAAGATGCCTGGGCAGTTTAACTTTAACTGTAAAGGCTAAGGCAGCAGGAAATGCTGGATATGCCCTGCATTTTTATCTGGAGGATTTGCAATGTTCAATGTTTTTTATTTACTTTCTGTTCTTCTTAATGTTTATGCTTTTGTATGTGTTATTAGAATTGCCCTTACATGGTTTCCTAAAGCCAATTATTCGCCTGTAGGTAAAGTTCTTGCTTCAATTTGCGATCCGTTTCTTAATCTTTTTAGAAGGATTCGTTTTTTGAATTTCCGGGGGCTTGATTTTAGTCCTGCTCTTGCAATTTGTATTCTTTATGCTGCAGGAACTTTACTTTCGGGGCTGGCTCACGCTCAAACAATTTCTGTGGGAAATATTCTTGCCATGGTTTTGGGACTGGCCTGGTCTCTTGTAAGTTCTGTTGCGAATTTTTTTATTGTGATTCTTATTATCCGTTTAATTGCATATTTTATTATGAGAAGGACTTCAAGAAATCATTATGGCTCCTATTCTCCTTTCTGGGATTCGTTCGACAGAATGATTTCGCCGTTTGTATTTAAAGTTTCAGGCTTTTTTTCTAAAAAACCGATTTCATTTTCTTCTTCACTTATTATTTCCATTATTTTTTCTCTTGTTTTTGTTATGTTGAGCCGGATTATTGTTTCATTCTTAATAAATCTGCTTGGAGCATTGCCGTTTTAGAGGTTTTATGAAGGTTTGTGAAATATTGAATTCTCTGGATTCTCTTCCCGGTGTGGGAAAGGCAACTGCCTCTCTTTTTGCCGGACTGAATATTTTTACCGTGGGAGATTTACTTCAATTTTTTCCAAAATCTTATGAAGACAGAACAAAAAAAGTTCCGCTAAATCAATATTATACCGGGGCAAAAGTTCATACAGTTGCTAAAGTTATAAAACACGAGTGGTTTGGCTACGGGAAAATGAAAACCCTTAAAATATTGATTGAAGATGGTACTTGTGAAGGAGAGCTTGTTGCTTTTAACAGAGGTTTTCTTGAAAAAAGCCTTCCGGTGGGTGCCATAATATGTGTTACGGGAAGATTTGAGCAGAAATACGGAAAATTGCAGTCTTCTTCTTTTGAGGCAGAAAGAATATGTCTGGAAGGTAATATGGCAGATTTTGCCGATAAGGAAATTCCCGGTCAAAAAATAGTTCCTGTTTATCGTCTTACAGAAGGCCTTTCTCAAAAAATTGTAAAAAAAACTGTAGCAGCTGCTGTTTCTGCTTTTTGCTTTGCTGTGGAAGATGAAATTCCTTCATACCTTATTGAAAAATACAAACTGCTTCATAAAAAAGAAGCATTAAGGCTTATTCATATTCCTCAATCACTGAATGATGCAGTTTCAGCAAGACGCACTCTTGTGTACGAAGAACTTTTTAATTTTCAGATGAATATTGCCCGGCAGTGTTTGATTCACCGGGGAAGTTTGCCTCGTGCTGATGGTTCTACTTCTGTTTCAGAACAAAAAAAATTAACCGCAGAAGAGTTTGAAAAATCCCTTTCACCAAGACAAAAACTTTTTATTTCTTCTATTCCCTTTGAACTTACGGAAGACCAGAAAATTGCTGTTTTCCGGTTAAATAATGAAATCGACAGAAGCTATGATTCTGCCGTTAAGAAAAATGCAGATGAAGATCATAAAAATTTTTATTCCATGCGTGCTCTTCTTCAGGGCGATGTAGGAAGCGGAAAAACTCTTGTTTCTTTTTTTGCAGTGCTTAGGACTGTTGATTATGGCGGACAGGCTGCATTAATGGCTCCTACAGAAATTCTTGCCCGTCAGCATGCAGAAAATGCTTCGTCGATGCTGGAAAAAATTAATGTAAAAGTGGCCTATCTTACAGGAAATGTAAATGGAAGCGGAAGACTGCCTTTGCTTAAAGCCTTAAAAAGCGGCGATGTTGATTTTGTAGTAGGCACCCATGCACTTTTTTCTAAAAATGTTGTTTATAAAGATTTGGCCCTGACTATAATTGATGAACAGCATCGTTTTGGTGTCATGCAGCGAAGTGCGATTCTTGCAAAAGGAAGGGAGTCCTGTTCTCCTGTTTTATTTGAGCAGAATCTTTTGATGATGAGTGCAACTCCTATTCCTCAAACTCTTGCCCATACTGTTTACAGTGATTTGGATCTTCTTACAATAAAAACAATGCCGTCGGGAAGAAAGGAAATAAAAACTTTTCTTTCAATGGAAGGTCACGAAGCTAAAGTTTATGAGGAAGTGCGGAAAGAATTGAATATGGGGCATCAGGCGTATTTTGTTTATCCGGCTATCGAAAAAAACGAAGACAGCGAAAACGAAAACAAAATGCTTAAATCGGCTCAGGAAGCCTTTGAACTTTTGCAGAATAAAGTTTTTCCAGAGTTTACCTGTGGTCTTGTTCATGGAAAAGTTGATGAAATTGAACAGAATAAAATTCTTGAAGATTTCAAAAATGGGAAGATTCAGATTCTTGTGGCAACTACAGTTGTAGAAGTTGGACTTGATGTTCCTTTGGCAACATGTATGGTTATTGAACAGGCAGACAGATTCGGACTGGCAGCCTTGCATCAGTTACGGGGAAGGGTCGGCCGAAGTGAATTGCAGTCTTACTGTTTTTTAATTTATTCAAAAAAAATTACGGAAAACGGAAAGGCGAGAATGAAAGCAATTCGGGAAACTTCCGATGGTTTTAAAATTGCCGAAGAAGATTTAAAACTTCGTGGTCCTGGAGAAATTACTGGAACTGCCCAAAGCGGAGAACTTACTTTTGCACTGGCAGATATTTTCCGGGATCAGAAAATAATGGAATGTGCAAGAAAAGATGCCTTTGACCTTGTGGAAAAAACAGGCTGAAATTTTTGAAAATCGCCTGTAAAAAAAACACCCCTTCCGTCAAAAATATTTATTGAAGGAAGAGGTGTAAAGTTTATGAATCAAAATATGTGTTTTAGTCGTCCAGACACTTATCTAGTTCAGAACTGATTGCTTCTTTATCCAGATTTTGACCGATTACACAAAGTTTTATCATTCTGTCGCCGACTTTTTCGTCCCATTCTTTTTGAATTTCAGGATTTTCTTTTAGAATCTGTTTTTGTTCTTTTGGACTTGCGGCTGCAATCCACTGACCTGAATAACCTGCCTGAATCTGTCTTCCGCTTGTTTCAAAAACCCAGGCCATTTCCGGTTCATCGGAAAACCACATAAGCCCTTTACAGCGGATAATGTTTTTAGGCCATTTTGCTGCATATTCATCGAGTTTCTGGCGGTTGAAAGGTCGGCGGCGGAAGTAAATGAATGTGCCGATTCCGTATTCGTCTTCGCTTTCTCCTTCGTGTTTATGTTCGTGATGGTGATGATGTCCTTCTTCATGTTCGTGGTGGTCGTGTTCATCGTCATGCTCGTGTTCGTGGTGATTGTGGTCATGATGTTCGTGTTCATCATCATGTTCGTGATGGTCTTCTTCTCCTTCTTCAAGTTTTTTGCACCATCCGGCAGAAGAGTAAACCTGTTCAAAGTCGAAGGAGTGAGTTGAAAGTATTTCTGCCACATCAACTTTTCCGTGGTCTGTTTCTATGATTTTTACTCCAGGGTGAAGTACTTCTATTACTTTTCTGACTTTTTTAAATTCATCCTCTGTAACAAGGTCTTTTTTATTGATTACAAGAGTTGAACAGAATTCAATCTGCTGAACGAGAAGGGATTCAATATCTTCTTCACCGATTGCACTTTTATCGAGAAGTTTGTTTCCGCCTGCAAATTCATCTACAAGGCGGGCTGCATCAACTACACCAACAACATTGTCCAGATTGCCGTTTCTAATTGTCTGAAGTTCCTGTGCAATAGGCATTGGTTCGCATACACCAGATGCTTCAATCATAACATAGTCGTATTTGCCTGTTTTTATAAGGTTTTCGATGTTCTGAGAAAGCTGAGATTTTAATGTACAGCAAATACAGCCGTTTGTAAGAGGAACAATATCAGATGTATCTGTTATTTTGGCTCCATCGGCAATTAATTTTGCATCAACATTTACTTCTCCAATATCATTTACGATTACGGCGACTTTGTATCCTTTTTGATTGGAAAGAACCTGATTCATTAAAGTTGTTTTTCCTGCACCTAAGTAGCCGCAAAGCAGGGTGATAGGAGTTTTTTCTTTTGCCATTTAAATTACCTCTTTTTGTGTTGTAAATTACGGGACTTTATGTCCGGCAGATAGTTTCAGAAGGTTTTGATGAAAAAAATCTGCTTCGTACTTAACATAAATATACACAAAAAAAAGGAGATAGACTATATTTTTCATGATTTGACCCATTATAAATATTATGGACTGCTGTTGAAAAATCCGGCTTTAAAACAGTAGAATTGAACTATGGCTGAAAAAATAAAAAAGACCAACGCAATGCGCATTCTTGACGGTCTTAAAATTCAATACGAAACAAGAGATTATTATGATGATGGGGAACACGAACTTTCCAGAGGTGCTGCCGTTCATGCAGCAGAAAAACTTGGTATTGATGTTTCCTCCTGTTTTAAAACAATCGTAATGCGAAATGAAAAAAAAGAAATTTTTGTTTTTCTGGAGCAGGCCGATAAAGAAATAAATTTAAAAAAAGCCCGTAATGTTTCTTCCTCTAAAGAACTTTCTCCTGTAAAGCCGGAAGAGCTTCTTGCCCTTACAGGTTATGTCCGCGGCGGCTGTTCTCCTTTGGGAATGAAAAAAAAATATCCTGTTTTTATTGATGAAGTTGCCCTTACAAAAGAAAAAATTTACATCAGTGCTGGTGTCAGGGGAAAGCAGATTGTAATTGAACCAAATCTTCTGGTAAAGGCTTCTTCTGCCCTTACAGCAGATCTTATGCTTTAGTTTGAATTTGTTATTTATGATGTTTCCTTTTGACTCAATTTTGCTGTGTCAAAAAGAAACATTAAAAAAAATCTGTTCCTTTTTGATACATTTTTGTCTTCGTTTTGTCGTAAAAACTTAAATTATTCAATGTATTTTGTTGTTTTGTAAAACTTGGCACGCTTCTTGCAAATAAATTAGTGTAAAAATTTATGTTTTAATTTATTTGAACAGGAGCTGCCTTATGACAAATGATGAAGAAATTCTTGGAATGTACCTTAAAGAAATCAATAAAATCCCCCTTTTAAGCAATGACGAAGAAACTGAACTGGCAGTTAAGGCTGCTGCAGGAGATTCTGCTGCCAGAGAAAAAATCATCAATGCAAACCTGCGCTTTGTTGTTAATGTTGCAAAAAAATATCAGAATCATGGACTTGATCTTGTTGATTTAATAAGCGAAGGAAATATGGGGCTTTTAACTGCAATAGATAAATTTGATGTTTCAAAAGGATATCATTTTATTTCTTATGCTGTATGGTGGATAAGACAGTCCGTGTTAAAAGCTATCTGCGAAAAGGGCCGTTCAATCCGTCTTCCTATGAACCGGGTAAATGAACTTATTCAGATTGAAAAAGCAAGAAAAAATATTGGCACAAATAAAACGGAAGAGCAGGAAATTTCTGAAGTCGCAGTTATGCTGGGCATGGATAAAACTCATGTTCGGGAAATGATTCAAATTAGCCGCGATATGGTTAGCCTTGATGCCAAAGTTGAAGGTAAGGAAGGTGATGGAGGCGTTATCGGTGATTTTATTAAAGATGAAAAATATTCTGATGTTGACCAGAAAATAATGGACGAAAGCCTTAAAAGCGAAATAGATGAAGTTTTAAGCACCCTTAAACCAAATGAAGAAAAAGTTCTCCGTCTTCGCTACGGTTTGGGCGGAAACAGGCCTATGTCTCTGGCTCAGGTTGGTGAAAAATGCAACCTTACAAAAGAAAGAATCCGTCAGATTGAAAAAAAGGCAATTTTAAGGATGCAACACCCGACCCGTGCAAAAAGACTTCAATCCTTTGTTGCATAAAAACTGCATAATGATGAAAATACGTCGAGTCAAGGCACGCTAACGCTTAAAGCCTTGACTTCGCCGTTTTGAGGGTTTGTACTACCCCCCCCCTCAATAAAAGCCGGAAGTTAAAAGGTTGACTTCCGGCTTTTTTATGTATAATGGGGGATAATTATTTGTCGTTTTCCCGTATTTCTACGCGGCGTATTTTTCCGCTTATGGTTTTTGGAAGTTCATCAACAAATTCTATTACCCTCGGATGTTTGTAACTTGCTGTTCTTTCCTTTACAAAATTAAGCATTTCCAGACGCAGTTCTTCTGTAGGTTCCGTTCCTTTTGTAAGTACAACTGTGGCTTTTACAGCCTGTCCCCTGTGCTTGTCTGGAATACCTGTAACGGCACATTCAAGAACTTTTGGATGCTGCTGGAATACGCTTTCTACTTCAAAAGGACTTATTCTGTATCCTGTTGATTTTATAAGGTCATCATCCCGGCCTACAAACCAAATGTAGCCGTCTTCATCTGAGTATGCTGTATCGCCTGTATGATAAATACCGTTTTTAAAGGCTTTCTGAGTAAGTTCTTCATCTTTGTAGTAGCCGGAAAATACTCCTGTAGGCGGAGTTCCGTCGAAGCGGAGGATAATTGAACCTGTTTCGCCAGGACTGCATTTTTTACCTTCGGAATCGACAATTTCCAGATTATAGCCTGGAGCAGGTTTTCCCATAGAACCGGGTTTTGGCTCCATGCCGGGAAAGTTTCCTGCAAGAATCGTAGTTTCTGTTTGACCGTATCCTTCGAACATTTTCATGCCTGTCATTTCGTAGAACTTGTTATAAACTTCGGCATTTAAGGCTTCTCCTGCCGTAACGCAGTATTTTAGGGAAGACAAATCGTATTTTGAAAGATCTGTGCGAACAAGATAGCGGTAAACTGTTGGAGGGGCACAGAATGTAGTTACTTTGTGTTTTTCAATTTGCCTGAGCACTGCAGCCGGTTTAAAAGACATCATATCGTATACAAAAATAGATGTTCCGCAAATCCACTGACCGTAAAGTTTTCCCCACATGGCTTTTGCCCAGCCTGTTTCTGCAATGGAAAGGTGAAGTCCGTCGTCAATTACATTCTGCCAGAATTTTGCCGTTGTAATGTGTCCCAGTGGATATGTAAAATTGTGCTGAACCATTTTAGGATACCCGGAAGTGCCAGATGTAAAGTAGCGGAGCATTATATCGCTGTTTTGAGTATTTGCTTCTCCGCTTGGCCGTTCAAATTCAGTAGAAGATTTTTCAAATTCGCTTTTAAAATCAATCCATTCCATGGAAGGCTCAGCTTCGTTATCTTCTTTGACCATAACAAGATTACGGACAGTTTTTGATGCAGGCATTGCCTTTTCTACTTCTTTTATAAGGTGATTTTCATCTACGCTGATAATAAGTTTAATTTCTGCAGCATTTGTTCTGTACTCAATGTCTTTTGCAAGAAGCTGATTTGTAGCAGGAACTGCAACAGCACCAATTTTGTGGAGGGCAAGTAAAATTGGCCAGAATTCCCAGCGGCGGCGCAAAATAAGCATTACTGCATCGCCTTTTTTTATGCCCAGGGAAGTTAAAAAGTTGGCGCAGCGATTTGAATTTTCAGACATTTCCTTGAAAGTAAAATGCCTTGCTTCATCTTTTTTGCTTACCCAAAGCATGGCTTGTTTTTGCGGGGCGAGTTTCGCATACCTGTCAACAATGTCGTAGGCGAAATTGAAGTTCTCTGGCACTTTTATTGCGAATTTTTTTTTGATGTCTTCGTAATCGTTCATGTCAAAGTCGTTTTGAAGATAGTCCTTCATGAAATTCATATTGTACCTCTTTTTAAAACTCAACTTCATGTTCCGCAATATGGACATTTTATGTCTGCTTAAAGCCGGAAACATTCCAGACTGCCTTGAATATAAAGTTTTTATACTCAGGGCTTTTCCGGCAGAAAGTATTTGTAGAACCTGAACTTGAGTCTTCGTTTTTGAAAACTCTCTCTGGAAAGCGAAATGAAAGTTTGTTTTGAAAATTTTTATTTCGTTTTCTTTTGATTTAGGGTTTATGGTAAACTCTAAAAATATGAAAACAGCACTTTTCAGCACTAATCTTCATACTATATTGGACACATAAATAAAATAAAAGTTGCATTTTAAATATAAAAAAAATTAGGATTCCTTGTCAATTTTTGAAATTATGGATCCTAGGGCTGCCGCATTAGTTGATGAGAAAAATTGGGGCGCGAAGGAGCGAATGGTCAGGGCAAAAACACCCTGTTATGGATCCAGGGAAACGGATTTGCCTTAAAACCAGACTTTTAAAGCCTTCTGCCAGTGAGTTGCGTAATAAAATTAAAATGCCCTGCGGACAATGCTTCTATAATTGAGATAAATGGAAAAATTTTATATAATTACCTTTATGGAAACACGCAATATTTTTGAAAACCTTTCTTGTATCGACCACCGCTATTCTCTTTCTGAAAAAGCGGTTTTTGACGGACTTTCCCAGTATATTTCTGAGCAGGCTTCAATCCGTTCCTGTGCCAGATGTGAAGCTGCCCTTGTAAAAGCTCACCTGAAGGTAAGGGGAACATTAACAAAAGAACTTGAGGCAAAACTTGATTCTGTTGCAGAAAACATTGATCCTCAGGAAGTTTATGCCGAAGAAGAAAAAACTAAGCATAATATCCGGGCATTGGTAAATGTTATGAAAACCAAAGTTGACGGCGAAATTGGACCGCTAATTCATTTAGGTGCAACATCTGTTGATATTCTTGATACTGCCCTTTCCTGCAGAATGCGTGATGTTACAAAAAATGTAGTTCTTCCGGAATTAAAGCGTCTTGAAAATTATTTGTGTGACATTGCCGAAAGAGAATGTGCAACTCCACAGGTAGGCCGCACTCACGGACAGCATGCTGTTCCTATTACTTTCGGCTGGAGCATTGCAGAATTTGTTTCCCGCCTTGGAAAATCTATTCTTAAAATCGAAGAATTAAGCAATGACCTTGTTGGAAAACTTGCCGGTCCTGTTGGAAGTTATAATGGTCCTTCCATGATTGTAAAAGATCCTGAAGAATTGGAAAAAGTTTATACAGAATTTTTAGGATTAAAGCCCAGTGAATATTCAAATCAGCTTGTTGAACCGGAGCATGTTCTGCGCCTTCTTCTTGAGATGAATGTTGCATTTGGAATTATTGCAAACCTGGCCGACGATTTGCGTAACCTTCAGCGTTCGGAAATTGGCGAAGTATTTGAATATTTTTCTTCAACACAGGTAGGTTCTTCTACAATGCCGCAAAAAAGAAATCCATGGAATTCTGAACATGTTAAGTCTTTGTGGAAAGCTATGTGTCCGAGGGTTATTACTTTCTATATGGATCAAATTTCTGAACACCAGAGGGATTTAACGAATTCTGCCAGCCAGCGTTTTATTGCCGACTATGTTTCAGGCTTTACAATGGCTGTTGCAAGAATGAATTCTGTTGTTAAAGGTCTTCAGGCAGATAGAGAAGGTATGGCACGAAACCTTCAGAATGCCGGCGGTAAAGTTAAGGGCGGTGTTCTTGCCGAACCTGCCTACATTCTTTTAGGCGAAGCCGGTTATAACGACGGTCACGAAATAATCCGTAAAATTACTCTGGAAGCAGAAAATACCGGCCGTTCATTCTTTGAAGTTCTTAAAACCCACGAAAAGGAATACAAAGATATTACTGCCCGCCTTGAATCTCTTGGTGTTGATAATCCTGCAGGCTTCTTTGAAAATCCTGCAAATTACTGCGGTCTTGCTGCTGTAAAATCTAAGCGGCTTGCCCAGAAATACAAAAAATTAATGGATGAACAGGCGTTTTAAAATTTAGCTTTTTAACGGTAAAGCCTAGCCCTGATTGTAGGGATTTACGAAGTAAAGTTCTTTGAACCGAGGGCACCGAGTCCCGGAAAGCAGGTAGGAATAAGTTGATATGCTCCTTTTAAAAAATAAAAAACGGTGGTAAAATGTTCCTATGTACTACTTTATTGTAAATGAACTTGGCGGCTCAGGGCAGGCAAAACATACCTGGGAAAGAGTTAAATCTGTTTTAGACGGGCGCAATGTTCCGTATCAGTTTTTTGTTCCCCAGTGTAAAGGTTATGCGGCTGTTCTTGCAGAGATGATTTCTGAAAAAGACGAAGACGATATTAACCTTATTGTTGTGGGAGGCGATGGAACTGTCAACGAGGTTTTAAACGGCATACGCTCTTTTGAGCGGGTTAAATTCGGCGTTATTCCTACAGGCTCCGGCAACGATTTTTGCCGAGGGCTTGAACTTCCTTTAAAAAATCCCGAAAAAGTAATTTCTATGATTCTGGACAGTGGTGAAACAAAACAAATTGATCTTGGAGTTGTAGAAAGCGGCGGAAGAAGAAGAATTTTTGGAATAAGTTCTGGTTTTGGGCTTAATGCCATTGTGGGAACTGGAATTAACGGTTCTAAACTAAAAGTTCTAATGAATAAGCTGCACTTAAATTCTTTAAGTTATGCCCTTATGACCGTAAAAACTCTTTTTTCAATGAAAACAAATACTTACAAAATCAGTTTTGACGGCGGCCCTCTTATGGAATTTAAAAAGGCAATTTTTCTTGCCGGAATGAATTTCAGATGCGAAGGCGGGGGTGTTCCTATGGCACCAAAAGCCAGCGCCAGAGACGGATTTTTGTCTTTTTGCATTGCCTTTGGAATTCCAAAATGGCGGACTTTTTTTGCGTTTCCTGTACTTCTTGCGGCAAAACAAGAAAAATTAAAAGGGTTTTTTCTTAAAAATGCCCGTACAGCAGATGTTTTTAGCGACGGAAAAACTATAAGCCATACAGACGGGGAACTTTTTGGTAATTTAAATAAAGTTCATTTTGAGTGTTTGCCTGGAAAACTCCGGGTTTTCTGTTAAAAAATAAGCCTGAATTTCAAGGTTTTTTCCATGGAATTCAGGCTTTTTTTTATTTAAGGTTTATTACAAACTTTAAAAACGGCTGAGTCAAGGCCCTGAGCGATAGCGTGCCTTGACCAGACATATTGTTTTTTTGTACCGCTGTTTTATGCTGAAGGCTTTTCTTCCTGAGGAGTTTCAGAATTATCTGACTCTCCTTCGGTTTT
>CAMAFU010000020.1 GCA_945833725.1 uncultured Treponema sp. | reverse complement strand
TAGCCATATTTTCCTTATATTATCAAATAGACAGATTATTTATAAATTGAATAGAATCCGCCTGTTTAATTATATATAATATAATCTATTAGACGATAATTCAATATATATAAACTTTTGCGTCAAAAAGACAATTCAATAATTTAAGAAGAAAAACATACTCTGAATACATGGGATTACGAGAAACATTCAGAGAAAACTTGAGATTTTATAGAAAAAGAAGCAGTTTAACGCAGGAAAAACTTTCAGAATTATGTGGCTGCAATCAAAACTATATTGCAGAAATTGAAAGATCTTCTTCCAAATTTCCAAAACCTGAAACAATTGACTCAATAGCAGAAGCCCTTAATATTCGTGCAAGCGATTTATTTATTGAAGACGGCTGTCCAAAAAATGCCGTGACATTTGACAGCACAAACTTTACAAAAGAAGTCATTTCCGAACTTTCAGAAAAAATAGAAAAAACCATAACCGATTATCTGGAAAAGAAAATATAAAACTTCGTGAATTTTCTTCTAGGAAAAAATAAAACTTTCTTTTATGGCAAAAACATTTAATTCAAACTCAACCGTATCTTGAAATCAAAGGGAATTAATCCTGTAAATTCCCGTATTTTTCACTTGATTTTCACCGATTTTTCACATATATTAACTGTAAAAGCACTTTAAACATTTTTTTGGAGGACAATATGGCAAACCTTACAATCACTTTAGACGATCAGGATAAAACTGCTATTTCTAATTTCTGCGAGCAGATTGGCATGACTATTTCAGGGCTTTACAATGTTTTTACAAAACAGGTTATCCGCGAAGGACGCATTCCATTTGAAATTAAAGTTGATCGCCCGAACCGCAAGACAATCAAAGCAATGCTCGAAGGCGACAAAATCGCAAACGACCCGAATGTCAAAGGATATACAAATGTTCACGAAATGATGGAGGCTTTGCTTAAATAATGGAATTTTCAAAGAAAAAAACAAAATATGAAATGCGTTTTACATCTGCAATGAAAAAAGACATGAAAAAAATTGTAAAACGCCATTATGATTTAAATCTTTTTGCTGAAGCCGTTGAAAAACTTGCAAACGACCAGCCTCTTGAAGAAAGATATTGTGACCATGCCCTTGAAGGAAACTGGAAAGGTCATCGTAAACTGCACATAAGGCCTGACTGGCTGTTAATTTATCAGATTAAAGACGATGTGCTTATCCTTGAACTTTCCAGAACCGGAACCCATTCAGATTTATTCGGAAAATAAACATCGCAATATTCAAACTCCGCTTTTCGTTTTATCATAAAACTATGGACACCTTGACTCCCCTTCAGCGCCATAAAAATATGTCCTGCATCCGCTCAAAAGACACATCTCCCGAAAAAGCAATCAGAAAGGCACTTCACCGGGAAGGGTTCAGGTACAGAATCTGCGACAAACGCTACCCCGGAAAGCCGGACATAATCCTTCCCCATTACTATGCCGTCATTTTTATAAACGGCTGTTTCTGGCACGCCCACGAAGGATGCCGCTATTTCGTTTTCCCAAAATCAAACCAGAGTTTCTGGCAGAAAAAATTTCAGCGGAACAAAGCGCGCGATGCAGAAAATCTTCAGTATTACAGGGAACAATGCTGGAGAGTCTGCGTTGTGTGGGAATGTTCAATCCGCGAAAAAAACAAAAAGCAGAAAATCGAAAGCGTAAAAGACCGGATAATCCAGTGGCTCGAAGAAGAATGGGAACCGTATCTTGAAATTAAAGGGAATTAACACTGTAAACGCCCATATTTTTCACTTCGGTCGCTTTGCTCCCTGCGGTGGACTAAAGGGGCTTCATAGCCTGGTCCATATCCTGTTCCTGCAATAATCCGCTGGCCAAAAGAAGTTTTTTTGTGTACGGATGTTCTGGATTTTTTAAAAGCGTGCTAGTTGTGTTTTCTTCAACAATTTTTCCTTTGTACATTACACCGATTCTGTCGGCCATATAGGCTACTACATTAAGGTTATGGCTTATAAAAAGGTATGTTAAGTTCATGGATTCCTGCATGGATTTTAAAAGATTCAGTATTTGTGCCTGTATAAGAACATCCAGAGAAGAAACACATTCATCACAAATTACAAAGTCTGGCTTTAAAATCATTGCACTGGCAATGGCAACCCTTTGCCGCTGTCCGCCGGAAAGTTCTGAAGGATATTTTTCCAGCACATTAAGGGGAAGTCCTGTAAGCATTCTTATTTCGTTTACAAGCCGTTTTCTTTCTTCTTTTGATTTTCCGATTTTATGGATTATAAGCGGTTCTTCGAGAATACTTTCGATTTTCATTTTCGGATTAAGAGAAGAATAGGGATCTTGAAAAATTATCTGAAAATGCCTTCGGAACTGTTTTATTTTGGAATTGGAAATTGTTTTGTTTCCGTTAAAAATTTCTTTTCCGTCAAAAAACATTTTTCCAGAGTCTGGTTGTTTTAACAGACTGAGCAGACTGCTTAATGTTGATTTTCCGCAGCCGGACTCGCCTACAAGACCGTAACATTCACCTCGTTTTAATTTTAAGGTTACATTGTCGGTGGCCTTTACTGTGCCGGAGTTTGTTTCAAATGTTTTGACTAAATTTTTACATTCAAGGATATATTCATTTGTCATGGCATTTTCCAAAGTTTAAATATTTTTGTCATCTTCAAATTCCATATCAAAATAGAAAGGCAGTTTTTTTCCTTTTTTTGACGGGTCTGGAATTGAAGAAATAAGGGCTTTTGTGTACGGATGGGAGGGAAAATTAAAAACTTTTTCTGTTTCTCCTTCTTCAACAATTTTTCCTTTATACATTATGTAAATTCTTGTACACAGCTTTTTTACAACGGTAAAGTCGTGGGTTATAAGAAGAAGAGCTGTTCCGTTTTTTTTGTTTGCCTCTTTAAGGATTTTTAAAATTTCATTTTGGGTTGAAACATCTAAAGCTGTTGTAGGTTCATCTGCTATAAGAAGGTCAGGATTTGTTATCAGGGCAGAGGCAATCATTATTCTTTGCCGAATTCCACCGGAAAGTTCATGAGGATACGAGGAAAAAATTCTTTCTGTATCGGTAAGACCAATCTGCTTTGCAATTTCGACAGCTTTTATTTGGGCTTGTTTTTTTGACATTCCCTTTGCAATTCCTGCTTCTGCAATCTGCTTTCCAGTTTTTATAAGGGGATTCAGGCTTGTCATGGGTTCCTGAAAAATCATGGATTTGCTTTGTCCTGAAAATTCAATTTTCCCCTGAGAAATACGGCTGTTTTCCGGCAGTAAATCCATAAGGCTTAAAGAAACTGTTGTTTTTCCTGAACCGGATTCTCCCACAAGGGCAACAAATTCTCCAGGATAAATATCCAGATTTATTCCCCTGACTGCCTGAAAATTTTCTGCAGAGGTAAATTCAACATAAAGGTCTTTAATCGAAAGAATAGGTTTCATTTTCTGTTTACCTGTGAAATTCCATCGCCGATAAGGTTAATTCCCGAAACAAGAAGGCATAGGAATGAAAGGGGAATTAACACGCCAGCTGGATTTGTAAAAATGTAATGCTGGGCATCGTTGAGCATTCTGCCAAAACTTGGGTGGGGCGGCTGTACACCAAGTCCTAAATAGCTTAGTCCAGATTCGCTTAAAATTGCCATGGAAAAAGATGTGGTGGCCGTTACAAGAAGTTCGCTTATTATGTTTGGCAATATGTGAATGTACATTATGCGGAAATTTCCGGCTCCCCGGGCTTTTGCCGCCTGTACAAAAAGAGAATTTCTGTATTTTATGTAGCAGGCTCGTGTCATTCTTGCAAAGCGGGGAATACTCATTATGCAGAGCGATAAAAAAGTGATTTTTATATTCGGCTGAAAAACGGCGGTCAGCATAAGTGCCAGTAAAATTCCCGGAAAAGCCATTTGAGTGTTTATTAGTTTCATTACAATTATATCTGCTGTTCCTCCAAACCATCCGGAAATTGAACCTAAAATAAGGCCGGAAACAAGTCCAAAAATCATTACGCAAAATCCCAGAAGTATGGAAATTCTCGTGCCTGCCATTATTCTGCTTAAAACATCCCGGCCAAGATTATCTGTTCCTAAAAGATGTGTTTTTGATGGTGCAAGAAGTTTTCCTTCCGGGCATATTTCGTTGGGATTGAAAGGTGTGTGTATAAGACCTGCTGTCATAAAAAGAAGAATGAGTCCGAATAAAATTATTCCTGCAAGGAAGGTTTTGTTTTTGAAATATTTTAACATCTTATTGACCCCCTTCAAAAAATAAAATAAGTTTCTTCCATGCTAAAAGGAAAAACAATAATTTTAGGTGTTACTGGAAGCATTGCGGCTTACAAAGCTGCATCTCTTGCCTGCGGCGACTTTGGCTCTGGTAAAATGCCGGAACCAGAAGAACTTTTCCGCCGTATTTGCCTTACTCTTGGATCAATTACAGAATAGAGAATATCTACTGCAAAATTGCATGTTAAAGTCATGCCGGCAAGATAAAGGGTAAGTCCCTGCAAAAGTGGAAAATCTCTTGAAGAAATGGAGGTTGTTATAAGCCTGCCGATTCCTGGTAGAGAAAATACATTTTCAATTATTATGCTTCCGCCAAAAATTTCTGCTGTAATAAGTCCCAGTGTTGTAATTGAGGGAATAAGTGAATTTTTTAAAATATGACGGAAAATAATCTGCTTTTCGGAAAGTCCCTTGCTTTTTGCAGTTCTTACATAATCCTGTTTAAGTTCATTTTTAATTGATGTAAGGACATATCTTGAAAGAATTGCTCCCGACCCCAGCGAAATTGAAAGTGCAGGAAGAATAAGACTCTTTAATCCAAAAAAACCTACTGATGGCAAAATGTTAAGAAAAACAGTAAATATAAGGATTAAAAGGAGAGCCGTGCAGAAAGTTGGAACAGAAATCCACAGCTGGTTTATAAAAGTCAGCCCGGAAACAAATTTATTTTTCCTGAATCGGGCAAAAAATATTCCGGAAAAAACTCCCGATGCAACAGTAAAAATTAGTGTTAAAATTGCAAGAGAAGCCGTGTTTTTTAAGGCGTTTTTAATAAGAAAACTGACTTTTTCGTTGTATTTGTAAGAAATTCCCAAATTACCCGAAAAAACACCTTTCAGCCAGGAAAAAAAACGAAGCACAAGGGGTTTGTTTAATTCAAGGGTTTCTTCCATTGCTTCAATCTGTGCCTGTTCTGCTTCCGGACCTAGAATTGCCAGAGCAGGATTTCCCGGCAGCAGCTGGAATGTTAAAAAAGTTACAGCTGCCACCAGAAAAAGAGTAGATAAAAAATCAATGAATTTTTTGAAGTAAAATTTCATAGAGTTTTTAAAACAAAGTATTATTCAAAATAAATTTTTGAAAAATCGTACCGTGCAATTGGATACGGTGTGTAACCGCATACATTTTTTTTCATAACGATATTTCTTCCCGGATCACAGATAAAAACTGCTGGAGCTTCCTGTGTAAGGATTTTCTGACACTCTTTATAGTATTCTGCCCGTTTTTGCTGATTTGATTCAGTTTCTGCCATATCAAAATATTTGTCGAATTTCGGGCTGTTTAATCTGGTAAAATTTCTTTTGTATGTAGAATAGTATCTTCTTAAAACTTCTGCCGGTTCAACTTTTCCTGCAAAAGCAATTACTGTGGCTTCGTAGTCGAATTTTGTATAAACTCTGTCCAGCCAAGAAGTCCACTCTACAGGAAGAATTTTACAGCGGATATTTATTTTTGCCAGTTGATTTTGAATTATCTGGGCTGTATCAACATGAGACTGATAGTTTGAAGGAACTGTAATTGTAAGGTCAAAACCGTCCTTGTAGGAAGATTTTTCCATATATTCCTTTGCTTTTTTTATGTCTGACGGATAAAAGTCTTTTAGGTCGTTGTTGTAAAATTCAGCAAGAATAGGGCTGAAATTTGAATAAAGTTCAGTTCCGTAGCCGTCAAAAACGCTTTTGATTATTTCTTTTTTGTTTACGGCGCAGTTTATGGCTTTGCGGACATTTATATCGGTGAAGGGCGGGAATGTTGTGTTCATGCCTAAAATTTGAACCATATTCTGAGGATGACTTACAACTTTAAACTGGCTGTTTAAATGTCTGGCATTTGGACCGGAAATCATCTGGGCAATGTGAATTTGTCCTGATTTTAAGGCAGAAATTGCTGCATTTTCGTCTGTTATTATGTAAAGTTCTATGTTTTTGATTTTTCCTGCCCGGGAACTGTCGTAATATTCATCGTTGCGTTCAAGAACAACTTTTTCGTGAAGTGTATATTCTACAAATTTATAAGGCCCTGTTCCTACAGGATGTTTTTCGTTGTCGCTGTAGTCGTGGAGAAGAATAGGAGATGTGGCAAGACCTGGAAAACCGCCGGTAATTTTTTTTAATTTTACAGAGAAAGTGTAATCATCGTCGGCCCACACTTTTTCTACTACATGCATTTTGTCGGCGCGGGGAGTTTTTCCGTTAAGCCCGGCAAGATTTTCGTAGGTGTATACACAGTCTTTTGAAGTGAATTCTTCGCCGTTATGGAATTTTACTCCCTTACGGAGATTGAATGTGTATGTAAGGTTATCGCTGCTGACAGAGTAATTTTCTGCCAGAGCATTGTAAATAGTTCCATGTTCGTCAAAGCCTGTTAAGCCTTCAAAAATGTTATCGTAAATTGCAGAAGTGTCGGCGGCGGCTGAATTCCACGGAAAAAAAGAATCTGGTTCAGAAGTAATGCTCATGCACAGCGTATCTGTTGAATTTTCTGATTTGCAGGAAAAAAGAAAAATTGAAGAAACTATGGCCGTTATTGTAAAAAGTATTTTTTTCATTTTGAATTCCTATTGTTTAGTTTTATTTATATTTTTTTAGTTTATGAAAAATGACAGAATTTAAACCTGTTCATTAAGTTGAATTGCTTTTTTTACGCCTATAAGCGTTAATGCCGGAACAATTCGGTCAAAAATACCGCAATCTTCAAAGATTTTTGCAAAACCGCCTGTTCCAATTACAAGGGGAGCTGAATCTTTAAAGTATTCTTTTTTGAAAATGCCGCACAACTCTTTTATTGAGCCTGCATGACCGTAAAAAATTCCAGACTGAATTGCATCAACTGTGGCAACGCCAAGTGGTTCTTTTGGTCTGGAAATTTCTACATGCGGAAGTTTTGAAGTTCCGTCGGCCAAAGCCTGTACAGACATTTTTAGACCGGGAAGAATTGCACCGCCGAGAAAAACCTTATCTTCTGTAACAAGGTTGATTGTTGAAGCAGTTCCTAAATCAACAATTATTAAATTTCTGTCGGGGAAAAGGCTTGAAGCACCTATGGAATCGGCAATAAGGTCGGCTCCTACTTCTTTTGGGTTAGGAACTTTGAGTTTTAGTCCTGTTTTTATGCCCGCTTGAATAAAAAGAGGTTCCTTACCAAAATATTTTGAAATTCCGCTGGCAAGGGAATAATTGATTGGAGGAACAACAGAGCAGACTCCGATTTTTGTGATTTTTGACGGGTCGATTTGATTTTCCCGCAAAACTGAGCGGAGGAAAATTCCGATTTCGTCGGAGGAAGCATCTTTGTGAGTGGTTTTTCGGAATTGAAGAACCATTTTTTCGTCACAAAAAATTCCGCCGGTTAAGTTGGAATTTCCAACATCGATGGTTAGAGTCATAGTACCTGTCCTTAAGATCAAGTCTATTTATTGTGAAAAGATGTTTTAATTTTGCGGCAGGGATTGTAAGGGCAGGCTTGCCTGTTCTGGAGCGGAACGAAGTTTCGCGGAAGAATGGAGCGGTTAGCGGAACCCTGAAAAGCCCGGTTTTTGGATGGCTTGCCAGCCAAAAAGCCGCCGTTAATTAAAAAAATTATTGTCACTGCCGCCAACGACGGTCAATGCAACGAAACGACAATACAACTTTATTAAAAAAATTTAAAGTGGAAAATACAGGAGAGAAACAAGTTGTTTTCTTTGACAAAACAGGATTTTCAAATTATTTTCTTATTTATGAATTTTATCCTTGTTATTTTATTTTTGTTTTTTACCGGAAGCGTGGGCGGATGGCTTATTGAATTGTTGTGGCGGCGGTTTTTTAGTTCGAATAATCCTGAGCGAAAATGGATAAATCCGGGGTTTTTAACAGGACCGTATCTTCCGCTTTATGGTTTTAGTCTTGTAATTTTGTTTTTGCTTTCGTATATAGATGTGAGTTTTATCGAAAATAAAATTCTTAAAAGTGCCTTCCTTTTTGTTCTGATGGCTTTGACTATTACTTTTATTGAATATATTGCAGGGCTTATTTTTATAAAGGGCATGAAAATTAAACTGTGGGATTATTCTGAATGCTGGGGAAATTTTCAGGGAATAATTTGTCCGCTGTACACTTTTTTCTGGTATATATTAAGTGCCGTCTATTATTTTATTATTCATCCGAAAATTCTTGATTGGCTTTTCTGGTTTACGAATCACATTGAATTTAGTTTTGTTGTCGGTTTTTTTTACGGAATTTTTTTGATTGATCTTTGTTATTCTTTCCAGCTTATGTCAAAAATACGGAAATTTGCTGCAACAAACGATATAATTATCCGGCTTGAAAATTTACAGCAGCACATTAGAAAGCTGAACGACGGCAACAAAGAAAAAATTCACTTCTGGCTCAGCATGAAGTCTGAATCTATTCCTTTTGCTGACCATTTAAAGGCTTTTGTGGAAAAAATTGAAAATCAGAAAAATGAAGGCAGAAAAAAATGAGTAATTTTGAACTTGTTGCCTTTGATATGGACGGAACGCTTTTAAACTCTAAAAAAGAAATTCCTGCGGAAACCCTTAAATATATAAAAAAAGCCAGGAATTCCGGCAAAATTGTATGCCTTTCAACAGGCCGTTCTATTCCGGAACTTAAAGTTTTTGGAGATGAGCTTTCTGACATAAGGTATTTTATTGCTGTGAGCGGGGCTGTTCTTTACGATAATTTTGCAGACAGGATTATTGAATTTCACGCTTTGGAAGAAAAAACTGTTCTGGATTTATTTGATGTTGTAAAAAATCAGGATGTAATGATTCATCTTCATTCAAATAATTCTGTTGTGGAAAAAAATAAATTAAACGCTATTGATGAATATAACATGGGCGTTTTTAAACCTGTTTTTGAAAAAATCGCATTAAAACCGGAAAATCTGTTGGAATTTTATAAAAAAGAAAAATTTCCTGTGTATAAATTGAATTTTTATCTTCGGACTTTGGAAGAAAGGGAACCCTTAAGAAAAAAAATTCTGGACAGAAATATTCCTGTTAATCTTGTAAATTCAGAAATTACAAGTCTTGAATGTTCGCCTCCGGGAATTTCAAAAGGCTTTGGTCTTGAAGTTCTGTGCAGAAAAATTGGACTTCCTGTTTCAAAAACCATTGCTGTGGGAGATGCAGACAATGATCTGGAAATACTTAAAAAAGCCGGTCTTTCTGTGGCCATGGGGAATGCCAACGAAAATGTAAAAAAGATTGCTGATGTTATTGTAAAGGACAATGATAGCGGAGGCACAGGTCAGGTTATAGAAGAATTTCTGCTGTAGTCGGGGCAAACACATTATAAACTTGAAAAGAAAAATTGGGGCGCGACGGTCAGCCCCTGTCATAACAATCTGGCTGTCTGTACTTTTACGGAATTTTAGATTATTATTATTCGGTTTTTACAGGTCTTTTTTTTAGACTGAGTTTTGATTATACGGGGGCTTTTTAAATGAGCAAGATTGCCATAAGAATTAATTCAGCAGATATTGTAGCTGTTGCTCTGGAACCTTTGGCAAAAGGAACAAGCGTAACTCTTGAAGCTATGGACAATGTGGCAGAGGTTACTGTTGTTTTACAGGAAGATATTACCGCAGGTCATAAATTTGCTTTACGGGACATTAAAAAAGATGAACCAATCATAAAATACGGTTATCCGATTGGTGCTGCGTCGGTAGATATTCCTGCCGGATGTCATGTTCATACGCACAACATTCATACGCTTCTTTCTGAAAAATTCGATTATTCTTACAACGAAGCGGCTGCCAAAACAGCTTACGAAAACTGGTACAAAGAAACGGAAGAACTCCGCAAAAATGTTCCTGTTGTAAATGTTTATAAACGAAAAGACGGCAAAGTGGGAAGCCGCAACGAAATATGGATTGTTCCTCTTGTTGGCTGTGTAAATAAAATTTCAGAAAGTCTTGCGGCCTGGGCTAACGGTAAATTCTGCGGCGGCGAACCTAAGCCAAGCGTTACCGGCGGTCTGGAAGGCGTATTTACATGGACTCATCCTTATGGTTGTTCCCAAATGGGCGGCGACAAAGAAACTACAGCAAGAATTCTTGCAAATCTTGTTCATCATCCTAATGCCGGTGGTGTGCTTGTTGTTTCCCTTGGCTGCGAAGAAAACAATATTCCGTACTTTAAGGAATTCCTTGGTGAATACGACGAAAACCGCGTAAAATTTATGGTTACCCAGCAGTGCGAAGATGAACTGGAAGAAGGCAAAAAACTTCTTACGGAACTTGCTTCTTATGCAGGTCAGTTTAAAAGGGAAGAAGCTCCTTTATCGGAAATTGTACTTGGCATGAAGTGCGGCGGTTCTGACGGAATGTCGGGAATTACTGCAAACGCTTTAATCGGCCGTATTTGTGATGCAATGACAGGAATGGGCGGCAAAGTTATGCTTACAGAAGTTCCAGAAATGTTTGGTGCAGAACAGATGCTTATGAATAGGGCAATTAACAGGGAAACTTTCGATAAAACAGTTGGTCTTATTAACGGTTTTAAAGATTATTACGCAAGGCACAATCAGGTTTGTTACGAAAATCCAAGTCCTGGAAACAAGGCTGGCGGAATTACTACTCTTGAAGATAAATCTTTGGGATGTGTTCAAAAAGGCGGAAAAGCTCCTGTTACAGGTGTTTTAAAGTATGGAGAATGTTTAACAGAAAGAGGTCTTACTCTTCTTGAAGGTCCGGGCAATGACATTGTTTCTACAACAGACATGACTTCTGCCGGTGCAAATATAATTCTCTTTTCTACAGGAAGGGGAACTCCTCTTGGTGCTCCTGTACCGACTGTAAAAATTGCTACAAATCATCCTTTAGCAAAAAACAAGGCAAACTGGATTGATTTTGATGCAGCAAGAATTCTTGACGAACCAAGCGATGATGTACGGGATGCGCTTTTAAATCAGATTTGCGATATTGTTTCTGGTCGTGCCGTTACAAAAAACGAGAAAAACGGATACAGAGAAATTGCAATCTTTAAAGATGGCGTAACTTTATAGCATATTCTTTATAATTTTCTGGGGCTTCCGGCAGCAAAGCTGCCGTCGGTTGTTCCAGGGTTCCGCTTTCGCTCCATTAAACAAAAAGAGCCATGCATGTTTTGCACGGCTCTTTTTGTTTAACAGCCTGCGGCTGCCCTTCCATAACCTAAGCCGTTAAATAAAGCTTTCCAGATTTATATTTTCTGTCTGTTCTGTAATTTCTACGGTTTTCTGGTGTCTTAAATAAAAAAGAAAGCACTGTATTTTTTCTGGCGGAATGCCTTTCATTTGGGAAAGTGCCTTTTTGTAACAGGCAAGCTGGGCATAGTGAATTTGCGGATTTATTTCCCGGTCTGTTTTAAAATCTATTACCATAAAATTTTCATCTGGCATTTTGCATACAAGATCTATAATACCGGAAACAATTTTTTCTTTAAGCCTGAGTTTAAAACTGTATTCTGCTTTGTGCCATGTTGAAGTTTCCACCTTTTTTCCCAGTTCTGATTCAAAAAACGAATCCCGCATTGTTTTACATATTTCAACAACGGTGCGGACAGCTTTTTCATCGTTTTTTAGCCCTAGAATTTCTTTTGTGCTGAATGGAAATTCTTCCTGATTTTTGTTGATGGCCGCTTCAATGTAGGCATGGGCAATTGTTCCCAGATTATTTGCCTTAAAGTCGGGGTGAGAATTAAAAATATTTTCAAGTTCTGGATTCGGTTCTGCGGCAGTTGAAATAGACTCCTCCGAATAGAAAGTGCTTGGCGACAGATATTTTTTTTGAGCCGGCTGTTTTTTGATTATGGCCGACACTTTTTCGTAAGGATTCTCTGTTTTTAACCGGGCGGCAAAAATCATTTTTTCGGTTTTTGTATTTTTTCTTCCGGCAAGTTCAAATGTTTCGTTTCTTGGGTATGGAGGAATTTCTTCAATTTCTGTAAATGGAGAAAATTCCTGATTTTCTTCTTCGCTGTAAAAGGAAATAATGTTTTCCAAAGTGTTGGCAATGCTTTTTATTGTTCCTGCTCCTCCCGGTAAAAACTCCATTCCTTTATTTTTTGACGGTGCATATTTTCCGCTTGTAATGTAGAGTTCATTTTTTGCTCTTGTTAGGGCTACATAAGTTAAGCGGCGTATTTCTGCACTTTGCATGCTTTTTGTTTCATCGCTGGCAATTTGAAAAAAGTAATTGTGAGTTTCGTCGGGGAAAATTGAACATGGTGGTGTTTTAAATGTAAGTCCGTAATTGCGGCTTGTGTAAGTTGGTTCGTTGTTGGAATTGTTTCCGGTGCCTGCGTGGGTGTTGCACACAAAAACAACTTCAAATTCCAGACCTTTTGATTTGTGAATTGACATTATGTGAACTCCGTCCGTTTTTTCCAAAGGAATGTCCATATCATCAATTTTTGAATTTTCATCTTGATATAAAAGGACAGAATCAACAAACTCCGACAGGGTTAAATTATTTTCTTCCCCCCGGCGAGCCATTTCAAAAAGAATGTCATAAAGTTTTCCGTACATTTCTACTGTATGGTTCCAGATTGTTTCAAAACGGTAACCTCCCTGATACCAAAGCCAGGAAATAAGTTTTGTAAGGGAAAGTTCCCTGCATTTTTCAAGGAAATCTGCAAAAAAAGCGGAGGCAAAATTAAAGCGGAAAAGTGCATTTCCTTCCAGAACAGAAGAGCTTTCGCTGTTAAAAGGCGGTAAATTTAGGGAAAGAACGGCTTCTGTTTCTGTCATGGAAAGGTTTACAAAAGGTGAGCGGAGGACTTTTGCGTAGGCGAGCGTATCGTCGGGGTAAGCTGCTGTCTGTAAAAAGGCAATAATATCGCAAACCGGTCCGTCCGAAAAAAAACCTTTTACCGTTTCGCAGTTATAGGGAATTCCATGGCGCAGGAATGTCCGTTCAAAAAGAGGTTGAAATGTATATTTTTGCATTAAAACTGCAATTTCCGAAGGTTTTACGCCCTGCTGGATTTTTTCTTTTATTTTTCGGGCTACCCATTCTGCTTCGGCACTTTCTTCTGTTAAGGCATTGGGAATTTCTTCTTTCGTTTTATAATAAAAGGCAAGGTGAATTTTGGGTTCTGCAACTTCTATGGACGATTTATACTCTGGAACGGTTACTTTATGATAAACGGCTTCGTATGGCGGAATTTCGGCAGAATTTTGTTCATCTTCTTCCTTAAAAAAAACAGATGGAAATTTTAAATCACTTTGCTTGTTTTCGTAAAAAGGATACCCACCGAAAATTGTATTAAATGCGGCAATTAAGGCCGGGTGAGAACGGTGGTTTGTAGACATGGGGAGATTTCCGTTTATAAAGTCGTTTCTAAGGCCGTTAAAAACTTCTACATCGGCTCCGCGGAAACGGTAAATGCTCTGTTTTTCATCGCCTACAAAAAACAGTTTTTCCGGACAAAGTTCTTCTACAGCAGGTACGGATTTTTCCATTCGGTCTAATTTTTCTGCCAGCAAAAAGAGCATGTCCCGCTGATTTTTGTTGTTGTCCTGAAATTCATCTATCATTATGGCTTTATATTTGTTTTTTTCCTGCCTCCTTATTTCCGGATAGTCTTTAAGGATGCAAAGGGCCATATTCGAAACATCGTTGAATGTAAGGCAGTTAAGGCTTCGTTTTGTGTCCATTACAATCTGCTGAAATTCTTCCATAAGGGGAATAAGGCAGTTTATAAAGTCTGTTCCCAAAATAAAATTGCAGAGAGGCGGAATTTCTCCCAAACAGATTCTGAATTCTGCCAGAACTTCTTTATATTCCTGACAGCAGGAAGGCGCGTACTGGGCAGAAAATTTTAGCGAACAGACCATTTTTGCGTAGGATTCAAGACAGCTGAATTCACAACTTTTGAAAATTTCTTCCGTTAAAAAAACGGGCTCCATTTCGATATAAGAATTTTTTGTGGCAAGATATTTTTTAAAAAATGCTGAGTCTTTTTTGCCTTCAAAGGTGTTTTCAAAATTGAGAAAGAAATTTATACATTCTTCGGTTTTTTTAATCAGTTTGTTCCATTTTTCTACGGCAGTTTTTCTCTGAAAGGCTGTTTGTTCCCGAAAATTTATTGGATTTGCAACAGTGGAATTATTTAAAACAGGATAGACAAAAAGTTCCAGAGCTGTTTTTTCGTAGGACTGGCTATCGACAAAATACTTTATTGCCTTGTTATCCCGGTGTTTTAAGATAAACGGAATAACCTGCCTGCTTACGGCAGAAAAAACTGCATTGTCGTCCTGAGTAAAATCGGGGCTTATTCCATAAAAGCGGCAACCTAATTTTGCAACGGTATTGCAGTAGCTGTCCAGAGTTTTTATGTTTGCCTTGTAAAAATTTGCAGCTTCTTCGGGTGCATCTTTTTTCAGCACTTTGAAAATTCTGTCTGACATTTCTACAGTTGCTTTTTTTGTAAATGTGAGGGTGAGTATTTGATCGACTTTATACCCTTTTGTTTTTATAAGGTTGAGGAATCTTTTTGAAAGTACGGTTGTTTTTCCTGAACCGGCACCGGCAGCAACGACTGTATTTATTTGTGCATCAATGGCGGCCTGCTGTTCTAAAGTTGGTTTTGTTTCTTTTTTTGTGTTTTCCATGAAAATCTCCGTAAAAGTTCTTAAATTTTTCCTACATTAAAGGTTTTTCGGCAGATTGGATTAAAATC
>CAMAFU010000019.1 GCA_945833725.1 uncultured Treponema sp. | reverse complement strand
AAATTAGTCGTTCCAGAGTATTATTTCTGGAGCCTGAGTATCTTTTAATCCCAGATTTATTCTTGCCCCGGCACTTACAGCATTAATGTTTTCATAAAGCTGTCTCCAGCCGGCATTAACAGTCATTTCGCTTTGAGCCCAGCCTTTATTTGCAAGGAGGGAGCCGTCCTTTGAACTGAAAGTAAATTTAAATCCCAAACTTACGGAAGGAACAATATTTTTATAACCATTGGCAAGTTCCCTGGCATTCAATTCCCAGCATGAAGAAATTTTAAATGAATCAAACAGCATAAACTGAACGGCAGCATCTGCCACAAAATTCTGGAAAGTCGGGAAAGAAAAATCAAGACTGGAAGCAATGTCAAAGGACTTTGAATCAAAAAGCACGGCTGCCGCACCAAAACCAAAAGTAACAGGACCTGGCCATATTGAACATTCAGAACCGGAAATGCCTGTTAATTTCATGTTGGAAAGAGGTTTTCCAAGATTAACAAGCACCGCAGAAAACCTTAAATCTTTCATAAAAGATACGCTGCCGGCATTATAAAAAGCACCGATGTTAAAACCTGCAAGCCAGTCAGAACTGTTTCCCCAGGCAACTCCCAGGTTTGCCCCAATTCCTACAGAAAAATTATCTGTAAGATCTTTAGCAGCATTAGCCGTAAAGGAAACAGAATTTCCTACATTCATGTCCTGAAAAGGAACAAAAACACCCTGCAGTAAAAAAGAATACACATACCATCTGGAAGGAATTAAAAGACCTGCTTCCATAGCACCGCCAACAGCACTTCCAGAAGCATCCTTTCCGTCAAACATCATTGTACCGCTGGCATTTAAAACAACGCGCTGCTCAAAGGCTGTCAATGCAGGATTATTTACAGCACTGTCTGGAGAAACAGAAAAAAAACAGCCTCCCGTACTGGAATTTCCTTCCATAAGAAGTTCCGGCGACGAAAGCCTGAAAATATTTTCTCCGCCCGCCGGCGGGTTATAGGCAAAAACAAAAGCAGCACAAAAAGCTATAGCAAATGCCGCCGCATTTTTTTTAATCATAAAAACCTCCACTTCACTAAAACTTATTTATACCAAAAAAACGCCAATAATAACAATACTGACCCGAAAAAAAACAAAATCTGTATAAAAAAGAAAACGCCTTTATGAAAAACAACTTCATAAAGGCGCTACGAGCAACTGAAAAGAAACTCACAAACAAATCAATATACTCAGTTTTAAAAATGAAAAACTTCTCCGATTTTTCCACTTGCTTCTTATGCAAAAAGAATAACACTCAACTTTTGATGATTTATTTTCGCATTGAAAAAAATAAAATTCAATTTTTTAAAAGCCTAAAAAGTACGAATTATCCAAAGATACTGAAAATTTATCCAAAGATATTTTTCTAGGAATAAAAGTTGTTTTTTAAAAACTTTTGTTTTACAATTTAATTATGTTCGATTTAACAGAAAAGCAGATTAAGATGTTCAAATTTTTGGATTTCTGCGGACTAATCTTTATATGTATTGGAGTAATGAATAACTTTATAGAAGGCGTAGATCATCCTCCCTTTACTTATTCCCTTCTCTATCCGTATACAAATTTTCTTGTCCCAGCCACAAACATAACGGCAGGCATACTCACGCTTCTTTACCTGTTTTTTCCAAAAAATCTGTGGTTTATTTTCATTGCCTTTTTTATGCAAACGCTTAACCTTATTTCCACCGGTTTTGAAGTAATTGGAATCCTTCTCTACATAAACAGCCTTGCTTTTGCCTTTGCCGCAGGACTGGCACAAAAACACTTCATAAAAAAAACAGTTATAAGCCTTCTAATTCTTTTTCTCCTTATAGGAACACTTTTTTTTGAATACGGCTTAAAAGACGGATGGATTATTGGTTTTACCACCTGGATTTACCATCTGGCAATGGCTGCATTTTTTATTGCCTGCTATGTTTCCCTTTACTACCTTCTTTCCGACAAACTTAGTTTCCTTCTCGGCGATTACTACATACAGACCATAAACAGTAAAATTACTCTGCCGGAAAAAGGTCAAACTTTAAATCTGGAAAGTCTGGGGCTTTCTTCAAGACAGATTGCATGCATAAACTATACAATCAACACTTCGTACAGTTATAAGCAGATTGCAGAAAAATTAACCACCAGCGAATCCACCGTAAAAAAAGACATGCAGGATTTATTCAAACTCTTCGGCGTAAAAAACAGGGAAATGTTTCGTCTTCTCTTAATGCAATACAACATAATCTGATTTTCACGATTGTTTCTTTAAGTCAGGCATATTTGCTTGACAGATAAAACTGTTTTCTTCATATTTAAAGCATGGGAAATTCATCAGGTTTATCATTTTTTCAAAAATTTTTTGGTTCACTTTTTTCTGGAAACGACCCGGAAGCCGAAAAAAAGCGTCTTCTAAAATCAATTGCAAAAAATCTTTCGCATACAGGCTATAAATTTTATAAGGCAGCTTCCGACCAGATTCTTCCAGGGTTCGGTAAATTTTTTTACGATATGTACAAAATCATTTCCCCGGCACAATTATTTTTTCAAAACCAGCCAAATCCTGCCTTCTATAAAAACATGGTAATAGAATATTCCCTTAACGAAAAACAAAAACAGCTTTCCGAAAATTTTTCGGAAGAATCCATTGCAACTCTTTCAAAAAATCTTCCTTTTGAACAGCTTAAAAAGAAAATAAAAACCGACCTTGAAAATTTTACCGGTGAATTTGATTCAAATAAAGTTTCCGCTGTCGATTCACTTTACACAAAACTTATCTCGTTTAAGTCTTTCTGCACATACGATTTTTACTTCATGCTCAAAAAATTTGATTCAACTCTCCGGGAAAGCGATTTTTCCCGAACGCCACATCTTGAGCCTATTGATGCTTCCTACATTGCCGACGACTTAAAAGACTTTGTTTCCATTATCTGTTCCATGCCCCTTAACGAAGACTGGTCGGATGTAATTTCACTTTTTAAGTCCCAGCGGGGAATAGAACCGGTAAAACAAAACCAATGGAATAAAATTGTTCAGAAACTCCGGCAACTTCGGGATTCCCGCATTTTCGACATGATAATCCAGCTTACAACAAAAGATCCTTCATACGCTACAAACCTTTCTCCAAAGCAGGAGCATATTTTTGAGTCATATATTGAATCCCTGCAAAAACAAACTCTTACAGCACTGAACAAACTGGAAGATGCCCAGAAAAATTCAAAAATAGACAGTCTTCTTGTTCAAATATTCAATACAAACACAGTTTCAGTCCTTAAAAATTACACCGATTCCTTAAATCCAACTTTCGAAAAAAAGAATCTGGACGGCTACATATATGCAAAACCGCTTAACTATTTAAAGGCCTTTTTAATTGATTATGTAAAGAGGGACATTCGGGAATATGCAGATTTAGTACTTATCCGCGGAAAATGGACTCTGGCTCCCCTTGCCGCAGAAATGAGCAATCAGTATCATGCCCTGCTGGAAATTTCTGATTCCATAACCGAATTCGACGAAAAAATGGCTGAAGAAGGAGAAATCGGCATAAAAATAAAAACACTCCTTCCGCGAACAGAACGGGATAAAGAAGCAAACAATATTATAAGAACAATTCTTGGAGATGCCAATTCCATGGCAAAGGACTATCTTGTAGCAGCAGCCAGAAATATGATTGGCTTTGCAAAAACATTAAAATCTCTTATCGAAGACTATTCCAAGCCAAAAGGCGAAATTCTCATGAACTGGAAGGAACTTGACCGTTACGCCGAACATCCTATAAAAACACTGGGAATCGAAGTCTACAAAAAACTCTATCTTTTTGTAAGTCTTTTGCAGGGGCTTATATAGCATTATCTGGATTGGAAAAAGGTGTAGGGATTGAAATTTTCATTGGCTGTAACAAGGATTTAACGGAATTAAACAGTCCAACCGTGGCAAGGATAGGAAGGGCCGGCGAAGCCGGTTCGTAAGCAGCTTTGCTGCGTCGAATGGAGCGGTAGCGGAACCCTGGATAGCCTGATTTTGGACTGTTCGGTTCCTGAGCCTGCCGAAGAAGCCGAACAGTCCAAAAGCCACCCAAGCAAAAAAAAGATTCCTCACCTGCCCCGTAACTTTTACCTACCGCTTTTTTAGTATGTGATTTGCCAGTTTTGTTCCAAGAAACTGAATAAGTGCAACCATTATGATTATTACAATAACGGCCGCCGTCATTATGTCCGTTCTAAAACGCTGATATCCGTACCTTATTGCCAAATCACCAAGTCCGCCGCCGCCTAAAGTTCCTGCCATAGCCGAATAAGAAATTAAATTAATAACAGTAAGAGTAATACCGCTTACCACCGACGGCAGCACTTCCGGCACAAGAACTTTATAGATTATCTGCCAGTTTGTAGACCCCATAGCTTTTGCTGCTGTTATTACGCCGGGATCAATTTCTATAAGGGAAGTTTCAATAACACGGGCAACAAAGGGAGCTGCAGCAATGGAAAGGGGAATAATTGTAGCCGCTGTTCCAATAGCTTTTCCAAGAACGAATCTGGTAAAAGGCAGCAAAACAATCATCAGAATAACAAAAGGAAAGGAACGAAGAACATCAATTATCCTGCTTAAAACTTGATTCAAGATTTTTTTTGGAATAATCCCCTGCGGACCTGTAATATACAAAATTATTCCCAGAGGAAAACCAATTAAAACTGAAAAAACAGTGGAAAACAGCACCATAAGAAGGGTTTCCCCTGTAGAACTTAATACCAAACTAAGAATCTGATTCATTTTTTTTCTATTTTAACTCCATTTTCGTTAAGGAACGAAATTATGCTGTCCATTCTGTCCCTGCATCCGGCAAAATCCACAGCAAGAACACCAACCTTTTTGCCCTGCACCGACTGAATTCCTCCGCCCTTTACGCTGAATTCAATCTGAAACTGTTTTACAAGCTGACTCAAAACAGGCGAATCAACCTTTTCATCGTGGAAAAACAGATAATATTCGTTTTCAGAGTTTTTATCCCGGCTCCACTGAACAAAATTTTCTTCATCCATTACAGTAATCCGTTTTAAAAATTCCATGGTAAGAGGAGATTTTGGCTTTAAAAAGACTTCTTCAACTTTGCCAATTTCAATAATTTTGCCTTCATCAACAACGGCCACATGACTGCAAGCATCCCGCACAACTTCCATCTGATGAGTAATCATAACAACAGTAAGATTCATTTTTTTCTGGATTTCACGGATAAGATTCAATATTGAACATGTAGTCTGAGGGTCAAGAGCCGAAGTTGCTTCATCGCAGAACAGAATATCAGGATTATTTGCCAGAGCACGGGCTATAGCCACACGCTGTTTTTGACCGCCGGAAAGCTGACTTACAGGAGATTTTGCCCTGTCCGAAAGACCAACCAGTTCCAAAAGTTCTTTTGTGCGCTCCTTTATTTTCTGCCTGGAAACTCCGCAAATTTCCATTGGATAGGCAATATTCTGCTCTGCATTCCTGCTGGAAAAAAGATTAAAATTCTGGAAAATCATGCCCAGTTTCCGACGCTGATTTATAAGTTCGCTACCAGAAAGACAGTCCACCCTTTTTCCATCGTAATAAATTTCCCCGCCATCAGCCTTTTCAAGAAGACTTATTAAGCGTACAAGAGTAGATTTTCCTGCACCGGACTTTCCTATTATGCCAAAAATGCCGTTGGAGGGAATAGAAAGGGAAATGCCGTTTACAGGAGTTACAGTTTTACCTTCCGGCGTTAAATAAGTTTTTTTTAGATTTTTCAGCTGGATTTCCATTTATTCTGCCTGTATTTTAGAAAATTTCACGGATAATTATATTGATGAACGGCTGTTGATACAATATTTTAATTTTTATTTTACGGGCAGCCGGCACAAAGTGCCGCCGCTATGTCCAGGGTTCCGCTTCGCTCCATTCTTTCAGAACGGCAGAGCCGCCCTTCCCAGCGCTGCTGCAACCTCTAAAAAGTGTAGTAAACTCCCGACTGAACAAAACCGGCAAAACCATCCTGCTCAGGATAATAGCCTGTTTTATTTTCGCCGTAATGGCATAAATAAGTTTTTGCCCTTACACTGTCCGGTAAAGTAAGAAGTTCCTGATAAGAAGCATGAATTCCGCCTTTAAAAAACTGGCAGTCGTGAAAAATACACTCCAACGAATAATTTTTTTCAAAATAATCGATTATTTCCGGATCAAAGCGGGTGTCGCCGGTAATAAGAACCTTGTCGTCTACCAGTACACCTACAGAATAAAACATTTTTTTCCAGTTTTTATTAAAAGGAATGTGAACAGTTCTGAACAATGTAACCTTTATGCTTCCAACAAAAATCTGAAACATAGGGCGGGGAGTATGCTTAAGGGAAACAGGCTTAAGTTGATTAAAAAAATCATCAAAGCCCAAAACTTTTCCGCAACCTTCTTCTTCACCAAAAGCACAGCCGCCTTTTAAACTGTTGTTCCAGAGAATTTTTTTAAACTCGTCTGTAATAATCATATTTGGTTTTGTACGGGAAACATATTTATTCATAAAGGCAACTTCTTCCAGACCGCCAATATGATCTGCATGAGAATGGGTTGGAAGAATTGTTTTTATTTCTGAAAGGGAGGTATTATATTTTTTTAAGGCAAAAGAAAACAGAGTTCCACAGTCAATAAGAAAATGGTCGCTGCCTTTTATTATGAGAATATTATTCTGAAAATCTACCTTATTAAAAGCACTTCCTGTTCCGACAAAAAAAACCTGAAGTTCTCCAGAATTACAAAGTTGAATCTTTTTGTTAAAACCGGTAACTGTCATATACTAAAGAATATTATATCACATTTATAATTATTTTAAAAGCAATAATTTCGCAAGGACTTTTTGCACCAAACAGTCGCTATGGTCAGCCTCTGTTTTAACTAATGCGTTTATCCTGCTATATTAAGAATTTGGGGGATTTTATAAACATCTGTTACACCGTCTACAAGAATTGCTCCCATCCCCAGTTCTAATGGCAGGGCTAAATCTATATCAAAACGGTCGCCTATACTTATACATTCAGAAAAACTTACCTGTTTTTGTAATGCCTTTGATGCATAATCTATTGCCAGTTCAAAATTTTCCTGTGCCGGCTTGGATTTTAATGTGGTATCAAGACCTACAATACGGGGAATTAAATTTGAAACACCCAGTGCTTCAAGAGTATTTCTTCCCTGAATTTCAGGATTATTAGTAACACAAACAAGATAAAATTTTTCCGACAGTTTTTTTAAAGTAGCTGCAAGTTTTTCGTCTTTGCTCAAAAAATCTTTTGGATTAAAAAGTTTTTTCCGCCATTCAATGCTTTCTTCAATGGAAATTCCAAAATTAACAAGCAGATTCCCAAGACTTATTTTTTTTCCTTCGTGCATTAAAGCCCAGTTTTTTCTAAAATCTGAAATTAAATTTCTTGCTTCTGCTGCCGTTATCCCCCGCAAAAGGGAAAAATGCCTTATCTGGCAGTCTATCTGCTCATGGGCATATTCCCGGTTTGTGTAAAGAGTTGAATCTATATCAAAAATCAAAACCCGGGGCAAAAGAGGAATGTTGAATGTCTGCATTATTACCGCCGGTCGGCAGGAGTTTCCGGCATATAAACGCGGGCCTTTTTTACAAGGCAAAAAGCAGCTTCTTCCAGAGAATCGTAATATCCCAGCGTAACCCTTGTAAGAATATTATCGCCTACCAGCTCAGCATCTACGCACTCGGTAACGCTTATAGGCAGACACAGTGCATTGCACTTTACCTGAGTCCATATTTCGTTTAAAGCCTGTCCGCCGGTAATTGTCATACAGTCGGGTTCTGGAATTCCTGCTTTCTGGCAAGCCGATTTTAAAATATTTACAGCTGCCCAAAGCTGATGGGTTACATCATGAATTACAGTCATTCCCTCGCTGCGAAGTTCTGGAGTAAGCAAAGAGATGCTGTCTTCTGCATTGCAATTTACAATTTGTGCTACAAGATTTTTATGCGTAATTTTCTGTCCAATAATAGACTCTACCTTTTCTTTGTAAATTGCAAAACGACGGCCAGTATCAGGAATAATAATACCTGCGTTCCACATTCCTGGAATTATTGAAGGCAGAGTACGGATAGAACTTCCTTCAATAGGTACTGGAGTACAAAGATTTATGCCCTCGCTGGAACCGCTTCTGTCGCACATTCGACCAGTTTCTAAAGTGTCGGTACCTAAAAGGGCTACGATAAAATCAGGACCGCCACAGAAAACTAAAGTCCCTTCCAAAAGGCCTGTCTGCAACGCTGCTTTTTCGGTAATTTTTCCGGCAAGACTGCCAGGTTTTACAAAAGGCGGTAATTTTTTAGATTCTTCCTTGGAAAACCCCTGTTCCTTAAGTTCACTTTCTGTCCAGTAGTATTCCAGATAGCGCTCTTCCGGCAGAATTGTAAGTGGTGTTCCTGTAAGCAGATAAATTAAATATTCCGGTCCTGAAAAAATATGCGGACTTTCGTACCATTGGTTTTGATAGAGTTTTCTAAAACCGTCAAGTCTTGGAAGAAAGAGAGATTTTGTATTTTTTACTGTTGTGGCAGGATTTTCGTACCACATAAGGGTTGTTCCATCTTCACTTACAACAGTAGGACCATTCCCGGAAATACAAACAGCTTCAATTCCTGTATCTGGAGCTTTCTGTTTTAATTCTTCAAGGCAACTTTTTAAGGCAATAATCCATTCAGAAGCGATTTTTGAAGGCTGTTTTTCTGTAAAAGTATAACGGGCATAGGCAATACTTTTCGGGCTGTCGGCCATATAGGCAGCTTTTAAAGAGGATGTTCCAATATCAACACATAAAACTGCATCTTTCATTTGCATTTTTTATTTGTCAGTATCCTGTAAATCTTCTTTTTTAATAAGTCTGTCAATAATAGTACGATTATCCAGCAAATCGCTTAAACTCTGATTGTGGTGAATCCGCATTATTACATTGGCAAACAATCCGGAAACATTTGTACTGATAAACCATTCTTTGTCTTTTAATTCCGGGTGATAAACTGCATTTGTTCCGATTATTCTGTAGAACTGACCGTTTTTATAGGCTTCATCAAAAAGTTCAACAGCATTGCCGGTAAAGAATGGAAGGGAAATAGCGGCAATAACCTTTGTTGCGCCCTGTTCCTGCAAAAACTGCATTGCTTTAAGAAGAGTTCCACCTGTTCCAAGCATATCATCAGCAAGAAATGCAACTTTTCCTTTAACATCGCCTAAAAGTTTTACGCTTTTTATGTTTGTCTGTTTTGCATCCTGAGTAACAACAGAATAATCCCTTTCTTTGTATATCATGGCGAGAGGAACTTTTAAACCTGTAGCGTAAAATTTATTTCTGTCGATAGCTCCTGTATCTGGAGAAACAACAACTAAATCTTCTTTTTCCGGTCCCGAAAGATTAACAACTTTTGTTAATTCCCTTATAACCTGGTAAGAAGCATGCAGATTTTCCAGATGGGTAGTATTAAAGGCATTTACAATTTCTCTGGAGTGAATATCCAGAGTAATTACGCGCTTAACACCTTTAAGTTCGTAAATATGAGACAGAAGAGCTGCTGTAAGACCTTCCCGCCCCTTCTTTTTATGCTGGCGGCTATAAGGAAAAGCCGGAACAACAAGATTTATGGAAGCAGCCCCAGCCTGTTGAACAGCATCGATTGTAACAAGAAGTGTCATAACATGATCGTTAACACTGAAATTTACAATATTTTTACCGCCGTTCATTTCGATAGGCGTGTGATTTTCTACATCCTGAAAAATATAAATGTCTTTTCCGCGGACAGAATCAAAAAGCTCTGCTTTAATTTCTCCGTTGGCAAACCATGTAAACTGTGTGTTGATTTTAAAACTAGGGGCCCGGTATCTGTCTACTGCACCGCGAACTACAAGATCCGATGTAACCATATCGTTGCGATAGTTAATATCCTGAATCAATTTGTCTTTATCAAGATTATAGCGCTTTGCAATTACATCATTCTTTAAAGAAAAACGATGTTTATACATATGGCGCAGATGCGTAACAACTTCTTCTGCAAAAGCAGCTCCACCAGGACAGGCAATAACTCCAAGATTAGTCGGCTCAGAATAAGGCATTTTAAAAACCCCTTAAAATTAAAGAATGAAATAAGGGAACCTTGAAAAAATTTCAGGTAACTCTAAAAACGGGCATTTTAAGCCGTGCCATTACAACAGCTTAACTCCCCAAGGCACTTCCAAAAACTCATTTAACTGATTTTTAGAGGTGTTCATAATACTAGCACTTAAAAAAATGAAGGTCAATTATAGGTCTGCAAGGTGTTTTTTACTCCATCCCTGCAAAAGTTTCTGAAGACCTTCATCATTGGAAAGAATAATTTTGGCAAGCAGCGTATTTACAGAGGAAAACTCCTGAGCAAGTACAATCTGTTCGTCTTCGGTAAAATTAGAAAGCACATAATCGGCAATATTTTTATCTGCAGGTTTTGTTAAACCTATACGAAGCCTCCAGAAATCTGCCGTACCAAACACAGATTTTATTGAACGCAACCCGTTATGTCCGCCCAATCCTCCGCTCCATTTTAAACTTACTGTTCCCAAAGGCAATTCCAGTTCATCATGAACAACAAGAATCTGCTCTGGAAGAATTTTAAAAAACCGGGAAATTTCACCTAAAGACTCTCCGCTAAGGTTCATGTAAGTATAGGGCTTTAAAAAATAGATTTTATCGCTGGCACCGTCAGGCACTATGGGAGCAGAACCGTCTTTTTTTGCATGGATTTTTGTTTCACTGAACCATTCTGCCAGCAGAGATGTTTCTGCCACAGCATATTCACCTTTAAATTTTTTCTGCCATACAAGTTTTTCGTAAAAGGGAAGTTGAGAAGCAAAAATCCACGCCGCATTATGGCGGTTTTTTTCGTACTCAGCCCCGTAATTTCCTAAAAATGCTACAAGTTTTATCATAAAGTAGAATTATACAGTTTTTTCCCCACCGCCGCAAACAAAGTGCAGGGATTTCCGCATTAAAAAAGGGCTGACCGTCGCGACTGGAAGCCCCTGATTAAAATTATATTTTTTATAATGCGAAAAGCCCTGTCCATACTGTATTTTCTAAAAAAAATCTGATAAAATTTCGACATTATGGAAAAAATTACTGTTTACACAGACGGCGGATGTTCTGGTAATCCAGGTCCCGGGGGCTGGGCCTGCGTTATTATTGCAGATAAAACTCCCCTTCAGCTTTCTGGCGGCGAAAAACTTACTACAAACAACAGAATGGAACTTACAGCTGCTATTGCCGCCCTTTCACACATAAAAAAAACACCTTCACTAAGCGACATTCCAGTGGAAGTAAACATCGACAGCCAGTATGTTAAAAACGGCATTACAAAATGGATTTTCAGCTGGAAAAACAAAGGCTGGATTACTGCAGACAAAAAACCTGTAAAAAACAAGGAACTCTGGATGCAGCTTGATGAACTTAACATGTCCATGAATGTAGAATGGAATTGGGTAAAAGGACACGCCGGCATAGAATACAACGAGTTATGCGACAGTTTGTGCCAGAAAGAAATTGCCCTTCACCGCTAGTTTTTTCCAGAACTTACAGCAAGCCTTAAAACAAGAATAATCCCCCGGAAAGTAAGTTCTACAGCCATTGCAATCCATATTCCTTTAAGAGCATATTTTTCAACAAGCAGAAGACTTAATCCTATGCGGACAACCCAAAGGCTGAAAAGGTTCATTATTCCGGGAACTAAAGTATCTCCCTTTCCCCTTAAAGCTCCTGCCGCAACAATGCTGCACCCGAAAAAAGGTTCGGCAAAAAGTTCAATTCTAAGAATTTCTACAGCAAGCTGCTGAATCTGAATATCCGGCGTAATAAAACGAAATACGACTGGACACAAAAAATACATTACGATTCCTGTAAATGCCATAAAAAATGCACCATACATTACAGTAATTGCGGAAAATCCCTTAACAAGATTATTTCTTTTTGCCCCGTAACTCTGCCCCGTTAAAGCTGCCGCCGCTTCCTGAATTCCATACACAGGCATATAACACAAACTTTCTGCCGTTGTTGCAAAAGAATTGGCAGCCAGACTTACAGCTCCCAAAGGCGCAATTATTTTCGTTACAGCCACAAGAGCACCGGAAAAAGCCGTACTTTCCACTGCAACGGGAAACGATGTAACCATGGCACTTTTTATGCACGGAAAATCTGGTTTCCAGTTTTTCTTTATATCCAAACGAATATTCTTTTCAAACTTAAATACATTGGAGAAAAAAAATGTATAAACTGCCATAACAGCAGATGTTAAAAATACGGCACATACAGACCCTAAAGCCGCACCTTTTACACCTAAATTACATCTGTAAATAAAAAACCAGTTGAACAATATGTCGAGAAAACACATTGCCCCGTTTAAAATTCCTGGGATTTTCATATTTCCGCTGCACTGGTTCATCCCTGTAAAAAAATCAATTAACGCAAAAAAGGGCGATGATGCAGAAAAAATCAAAAAATACCACGATGCTTCATTTTGAAGATCTTTGGGACTTCCAAGCCAGGAGGGAAGAAAAAAACTTATGGACGAAGCAATCAGCGCAAGAATAAGGCTAAAAAAAACACATGTAAAAAGGCCGTTGAATAAAATCCTTTTTGCCTTAAATTTTTCGCCGGCCCCAATGCAATGGGCAGTCTGAACAGTAAACCCAATTCCACAGGAACGCAAAAGGCTGCCTAAAACCCATGTTCCGGGCAGCACAAGACCAATACTTGCAGAACTTCCGGCACCTAAAGCCCCAACCATACTGGAATCAATATACTGCATCAATATTGAAGAAACCTGTGCCAGCATACCGGGAAGGCTAAGGGAAAAAACATACCGCATCATTTTTTTTGTAGAAATTTGACCTTCTGCTTCAAGAATGCCGGCCAAATCAAAGGAACTGTTCTTCACAAAAAAAATATATCACTTAAAGAGAGTTTTTCTCAACACGGAATTAAAAAATACGTCTGGTCAAGGCACGCTATCGCTCAGGGCCTTGACTCAGCCGTTTTCAAAGTTTGTGATAAACCTTAAATCAAATGAACAAAAAAAGCAGCAGCCCAGGCAAGAACACACTGAAAAACCACAACCTGCATAGCCCACTTTACCCCAAGTTCCCGTTTTATGGATGCAACGGCAGCAACACATGGAGAATACAAAAGAGAAAATACTAAAAGGGAAGCAGCCGCAGAAGTATTAACAACCATCGAAAGTTCACTTCCAAAAAGGAGTGCCATTGAAGACACAACAGTTTCTTTTGCCAGAACTCCCGTTAAAAGAGAAGTAATAATCCGCCAGTCTCCCAGTCCTACAGGTTTAAACAACGGAACAAGTACCGACGACAAAAAAGCCATAATGCTTTTTGAAGAATCATCAACAGGATTCAACCTCAGGTCAAATCTTTGCAAAAACCAAAGGGCAACAGATGCCACAAGAATTACGGTAAACGCCCTTGTTAAAAAATCCTTTGCCTTATCCCACAAAAGAAGAGCCGTATTTTTAAGACCGGGAAAACGGTAATCAGGCAATTCCATTACAAAGGGAACAGCTTCTCCTTTAAATAAGGTAGACTTAAAAACAAAGGCCGTAATAATTCCCATTAAAATTCCAAGAAAATAAAGACCAGTCATTATAAGCCCACCCTTTCCCGGAAAAAACGCACTTACAAAAAACGAATAAACAGGCAGTTTTGCCGAACAGCTCATAAAAGGCGTAAGCAGAATCGTCATTCTTCTGTCCCGGCGGCTGGGCAGAATTCTTGTAGCCATTACAGCAGGAACAGTACAGCCAAAACCAATAAGAAGAGGAACAATACTTCTTCCAGAAAGGCCTATTTTCCGCAAAAGCTTATCCATAAAAAATGCAACTCTGGCAATATAACCGCTGTCTTCCATAAGGGAAAGAAAGAAAAAAAGCGTAATTATAACAGGAAGAAAACTTAAAACGCTTCCTACCCCCTGAATAATACCGTCCGTTACAAGACTTTTTACATTAGGATTCACCCCTAAAGCAGAAAGTCCGCTGTCTGCAAACTGAGCAAAAGAATCAATCCACCGGGCAAGAATTTCCTGCAAAAAACTACCTATCACATTAAAGGTAAGAAAAAAAACACCGGCCATTATGGCAGCAAAGCAGGGAATTGCAGTCCACTTGCCCGTGAGAATTCTGTCAATTTTTTCCGAACGCCTTCTCTCCCTGGAAATTTCCGGTTTTTTTACGGTTTTTCTGCATATTCTTTCAATAAAGTCAAACCTCATTCCGGCAATGGCAGCACACCTGTCCATTCCAGTTTCTTTTTCCATCTGAATTACGGCATGCTCAATCATTTCCTTTTCGTTTTCATCCAGAGAAAGTTTTTCCTGAATCAACCTGTCCCCTTCAATCATTTTAGCCGCCGAAAACCTTACAGGCAGACCATTTTTTTCACAATGATGGGCAATAATTCCCGCCACCCCATGAATTCCCCGGTGAATGGCACCATTATAGTCTTCTTCCCGGCAATAATCCTGTTCCACAGGTTTTTCTCCATACCTTGCAATATGAACAGCATGATTTATAAGTTCCTGCACCCCCTGATTTTTTACTGCGGACACAGGAACAACAGGAACGCCAAGAAGTTTTTCAAGACCGTTAATGTCAATTACGCCGTTATTGTTCATCAGTTCATCCATCATGTTCAAGGCAACAACAACAGGAACATTCATTTCTAAAAGCTGCATTGTCAGATAAAGGTTTCTTTCAATATTTGTGGCATCAACAATATTTATAATTGCATCAGGCTTTTCATCAATAACAAAATTTCTTGAAACAATTTCTTCGCTGGAATAAGGCGACATGGAATAAATACCGGGAAGGTCAATTACAACAGCCTCAGGATGACCTTTTATTACGCCGGCCTTTTTATCAACAGTAACGCCAGGAAAGTTTCCCACATGCTGATTAGAACCGGTAAGCCTGTTAAAAAGCGTTGTTTTTCCGCAATTTTGGTTTCCAACAAGAGCAAAAGTAAGTTTTTTACCGTCATTAGTGCATTCGCCGTCTGTTTTAAGGTGATATTTACCGTCTTCCCCCAACCCCGGATGAAACAAAAAAGGATTTTCAACTGCAAACACATTTTCATCATTTGTTTTTCTGGACAGCGCAGGAATTTTCTTTACAACAATTTCAGCCCCTTCATCAAGGCGCAAAGTCAGTTCATAACCATGAAGCTGAATTTCCATAGGATCACCCAAAGGCGCAAATTTTACTACAGAAATTTCAACACCGGGAATAAGCCCCATATCAAGAAAATGCTGCCTTAAAGAACCGGTTCCCCCTACTTCAAGAACAACACAGTTTTCACCAGGCAAAAGTTCGTTAAGAGTCATATTTCCCTCCAGAAAAATAAAATTTTTAAAATATGGCTGTGTCCCTCCATTCAGTTCGCAAAAATTTGCTCACCTTCATTCCGGGCCGCGCTATCCGCCCTTCCGCTAATCGCTTCATCCGGCAAAGCCGGACGCTTCGCGGGG
>CAMAFU010000018.1 GCA_945833725.1 uncultured Treponema sp. | reverse complement strand
AAAATGGAAAAACGTTTCGATTTTGTTGTAAAAACAGATAAAATGATTTACGCAATCGAAACAAACTTCTATGGAAGCGGTGGTTCAAAATTGAATGAAACTTCCAGAAGTTATAAAACTCTTTCGGCAGAAGCTGACACTATTGACGGATTTACTTTTGTTTGGTTTACCGATGGTAAAGGTTGGATTAGTGCAAGAAACAATCTTGAAGAAACATTTGATGTTCTTGATACAATTTACTGCATCAAAGATATGGAAAATGGAATAATGAAGGAATTATTTAAGTAGGTATGGCTGACAGTAATTCATGGAAAGCAGTATTTGATTATAAGAATATTCATTCTCATAATTTTGATAATGAGCCTTTTATACTTCAGGCGGAAGACATAAAGCGAGCCTGCCAGAATTTTACAGAAACATCTCAAAAAGAAGTTCGTATTCTTTGCAAACAAGATTCTAGGGATGATAGACCAGATATATTTGTGCAGAATAATTTATTTATTTTGCCAAAGAAAAATGGTTCTTATTACATTGTAAAAGGTGAAGGATATGTTGATATTCCTGATATTGATACACCGATAACTGATTATGTTAGTAAATTGGATTTTGATCTGGTAAGTTCAACCGTAGGCGATTCTGAAATGCAGTATTTGGATTTTGCCTATGCAAATTCTTTAATAAGAACATTTATGGATGATCCTTCTTTAGTATTAACAATTCGTGGTAGAAAATTTACTCCTAGTTTTTCGTTTACTGTGAATGGTTTCAATTTAAATGTAGAAAGTGTTCAAACAGAAGTTGATGCTGGGTATGAGGGAAGAAATTCATTAGTTCTTGTAGAAGCAAAAAATTCTAGGACAGAAAATACAATTATACGGCAATTGTATTATCCATACAGACAATGGTATGAGAATACGGGAAAGAAAGTTTTCCCATTATTCTTTGAAAAAAGAATAATCGCTGGAGAACAGATTTATTATATTTGGCAATATGAATTTACTAATCCTTCGGATTATAACAGTATTCGTCTTGTTAAGTCTGGAAGGTATAGAATCATTAGAAAATGAGTATTAAACCATACTATCGTTCAGAAAACCTAGATTTTACTCTTGCCCAGGGAGACAGTTTAGAGCTCCTTTCAAATATCAATTTCAAGTTTGATATGATATTTGCTGATCCGCCATATTTTCTTTCTAATGGCGGAATTTCTGTTCAATCAGGAAAACAAGTTTCTGTAAATAAAGGTGATTGGGATAAGTCTCAGGGATTTGAAAAAGATAATGATTTTAATAAACAATGGCTTGCTCTTTGTCGTGAAAAACTAACTGACAATGGAACAATCTGGGTTTCTGGAACATTCCATAATATATTCTCTGTTGCTCAATCTATGACAGAATTGGGATATAAGATTCTTAATTGTATTACATGGCAAAAAAACAACCCTCCTCCAAATTTGTCATGCAGATTTTTTACTCATTCAACGGAATTTATTCTATGGGCAAAAAAATCTCCAAAAGCAAAACATTATTTTAACTATGAATTGATGAAAGAAATAAATGGTGGAACTCAGATGCGTGATGTCTGGACTTTACCATCTATTGCAAAATGGGAAAAATCTTGTGGAAAACACCCTACACAAAAACCGCTTCCATTGTTGGCAAGAATCATTCTTGCTTCAACAAAAGAAAATGATTGGATTCTTGATCCATTTTCTGGAAGTGGAACTACCGGGATTGCGGCAAGTTTACTTAATCGTCGTTTTTTAGGTTTAGATCAGGAAGAATCCTTTTTGGAACTGTCAAAACAGCGCAGGGAAGAATTAAAAGACTTAAAAATCCGCTGTGAATATCGTGAAAAAATAATAAAATATTCAGACAAACCGTTGAAACAAATTTTGGAAATACGGGAAGAAAATTTATATTTTGGACAAGACTTACCTATTCTGGCTACTTAACTCGACATTTGAATTTGTTAATGGTAAGATGTGTTTTTGTTATGTCGGTTACTGAAAATTCGGAATATTTAACTTCTCAGATTATTACTTACATCGGAAACAAGAGGGCTTTGCTCGGGTACATCGAAAAGGAAGTTCTGCTTGTTCAGAAACATCTCCAGAAAACTAAGCTTTCCTGTGCCGATTTATTTTCTGGCTCCGGCATTGTTGCCCGCATGCTCAAACAATATTCTTCTTTTTTGGCTGCCAACGATTTGGAAAATTATTCCTGCGTGCTTAACGACTGCTACCTTACAAATAAAGAAGATTTTGCTCTGGAAACATGTAAATCCCTCCTTTCTAAAATACAAGAATCTGCCTGCAGCAAAAAAAATCCTGGAATTATCTGTAAAAATTATGCGCCGGCCGACGATAAAAATATTTTGATTGGTGAAAGGGTTTTTTACACAAGAGAAAACGCCCTCCTTATAGATACATACCGTTTTTTAATTGGTGAATATGTTCCCCTTCATCTTCAGAAATTTTTTCTGGCTCCTCTCCTTACTCAGGCATCGGTTCATGTAAATACAAGCGGTGTGTTTAAAGGTTTTTACAAAGATAAGGCTACGGGAATCGGTTGTTTTGGTGCTGCCGGAAAAAATGCCCTTTCCAGAATTACTGGTAAAATTTCTCTGGAACTTCCTGTATTAAGCAATTTCAGCTGTAAAACACAAATTTTTCAAAAGGATGCGGTGGAACTTTCTTCTATGCTTCCTCATTTAGATTTGGTTTACCTTGATCCTCCATACAATCAGCATCCTTACGGGTCGAATTATTTTATGCTCAATTTAATTTTAAAAAATAAAATTGATGTAGAAATAAGCAGGGTAAGCGGCATTACTCAGGACTGGAACCGTTCTGTTTTTAACAGTGCAAAAAAAGCCATGGTTTCAATGGAAGAAATTATAAAAAATCTTAACGCTTCCTTTATTATTATTTCCTATAATTCAGAAGGGTTCATTACTTTTGAACAGATGACTTTAATGCTTAAAAAATACGGCGAACTTAAAACTGTAGAAATTCCATACAACACTTTCCGGGGCAGCCGCAATTTAAAAGACAGGCCTTCTTATGTAAGTGAGTACCTTTTTATTTTAAAAAAACAGGCCGGTTGATTTTTATTTTACCGAAAAACATCCGCGGGGGATTGTAGGGGCGGCGCAGCCGTTCCGTAGCGTAGCGGAGGAATGAGGGTTACCGAACCCCGAAAAGCCCGTTGCCAGTTGAATCGCGCCTTAATTCTTCTATTCTTCTATTGTACTAGTTTTTGCGGATATTTTTTGATAATCTTTTTTTTATGAAAAATAAAATTGCGTTTGGTTTTGCTGTATTTTTTTTGGCTGCAGGGCTTACTTTTTCTCAGGAAGCTGTTGGTTCTACGGAAGAAGATTATTTTGATTTTCTGCACTTAAACGGCATTGTTTCTAAGGAAAGTCTTTTTTACAGGACTTTAAGCGACAGCCGGTGGTCTTTTTGTAATTTGGATTCTGCTGATTTTTCTTTTCCCTGGTCTTTGGAAAATGTTTCTTCTCCTTTTTTTATTGCTGATTTTACTGGCGAAAAGGAAAATTGGTTTTTAAGGGGAATTTCTAAAAAAGTTTCTGCAAAAATTTACGGGCCGGAGTATTTTTCAAGCTATAACTCAAGGGCACCTTATGGTCAAAACGACGGTGCTTTGTGGCAGGGCAGAGGTTACAATGCAAGTTTTACGGCTGGAGCAAGACTGGAAGCCTTTGGTTTTGAACTTACCTTTAAGCCGCAAATTTCTTTTAGTCAGAATAAAGATTTTGAAATTATGGCTCCTAAATCGGCTTCTCACGGGGAATATTCTCATTACGGCTCTTATGGTATTGATGCTCCCCAGCGTTTCGGAAGCAGTTCATTCTGGACTTTTGACTGGGGGGATTGCGAAATACGGTGGAATTTTCATTCCTTTACGGCGGGCTTTGGAACTCAATCTGTTTGGACTGGTCCTTCTGTTCAAAATTCTATTTTGCTGTCCAACAATGCTGCTTCTTTTCCTAAACTTGATTTTGGTCTTCGCAAAACAAAAATAATTCTTCCTTTTTTGAACTGGGATTTAGGCGATATAGAAGCCAGGCTTTTTTACGGCAAACTTACAGAAAGCGATTATTTTGACTCAAAGTCTGAAAACGATGAAAATATGCTTTCGTGCATTACTTTTTCTTATTCTCCTTCTTTTCTGGAAGGGTTTACTGTCGGTTTTACAAAACTTTGCTTTAGTAAATGGGGAGAGCAGGTTTCCAAATATCTTAATCCGTTCTTTTCCGGCAATACCATTAAAAATTATACAGGTGAAGATCAGGCTGCTTCTCTTTCGGCTGACTGGGTTTTTCCAAAAGTCGGACTGGAAATTTACGGCGAAATAGGTGTAGATGATTTTCTGCGTAACGGACTTTATTTTTACGAATACGCCCGATATCCTTTTCACACTATGATTTATACTGTGGGACTTAAAAAATCAATTCAAATATCAGAGCCTAAAAAAATTCACGGCGTTATTTCTTTTGAATGGAATAATTTTGAACCTTCGCAGGATTATCAGATGTGGGCCGGTTCAAATTACAATTTTGGAAGCCACGGCCAGATTATTCAGGGAAAAACAAACAGAGGGCAGTATCTTGGTTCCGGCATTGGTTACGGCGGAAACAGTCAGATTCTTTCGTTTAAAGTTTATTCACCTCACGGCTACGACAAATTTATTATTGGAAGAAATAATCCCGACAACGGATTTATTTTCAATAAATTTGTAGACCAAACACCGAGCAACAGCGAAAACCCGAATTTTGGCTACGAAAACTATTCTGCATTTAAGGCAAACTTTTTTGTTGGGGCGGAATCTATGTGGTTTATAACAAAAAAGTTTTCGTGTACTGGTGGTTTTCTTTACAACCTTATAATAAACCCTCATTTCGACAATGCTGTTCACAGGGAAGATTATGTTTACTGGAATAATTTCCGCTTTACGCTGAAACTGAAACATCAGATTATGTAAATTTTAGTTCCGAACTTTTATGTTGTAAAAAAGAACGCTGCCATCTGTGTTTCCGATTGCGTATACTCCAAACCTGCCGCCTACCCAGTGTCCGTTTTCTGTGGTAAAAAAGTCTGACTTCCAGCGGAATCTGTTGAGTATGGTGCCGGTTTTTATGGTGAATTGGGATGTTCCAGAAAATTCGCTGAACGGAAAAAACTCCAGCTTGAACTTTATACATTGCGACGGATTTTGAATGGATAGGTGAATCCGCTCGATTTCTGTTTCTTCCCGGATAATATCTGTTAAATCCACATTTTTTGATTTTAAGTAGACTAAATCGTATCCTTCGGCGGTGCGCTCAATGGCAACAGAGGCATATTCATCGCCGGCAAAAATAATTCCTGCCCGGCAGTAACAAGGCAGCGAGGAAACTTCTATATTTCCGCTGAAATAAAAATTTGGCGATTGAATTTTTTGGGTAAGAACATTGGAAGAATTCCATAAAACAGGAAAATTTTGCTTTGAATAGCTGGATACATTTAAAACTTTCAGTTTGAAGGATTCTACATTGCTGTCTGGAAATCCGTAAATTTTTCCGAAACTTTCATCGTGATTTGCATTCCACTGCCAGTCTAAACAAGCCCCGTCGAAAGCCCGGACTGCTTTTGTAACGATATTTTCTGATCTGTTTTTTTTGTATTTTGGAGATTTATAACGCAATACCGGTTCGCCTGGCATAATTCCTGTTTTTACGGCAGTGCCGATTAACGGCCAGTCATCTTTCCATTTTACAGGCTGAAGGTGAACAATTCTTCCGAAAATTCCCCGTTCCTGAAAGTGTATGAACCAGTTTTCACCAAAAGGCGTTTCAACAAGAGCTCCTTGATGAGGACCGTTTATGCCGGATTTTCCTTCGTGAAGAACTATTTTTTCTTCGTAGGGGCCTTCTATATTTTTTGAGCGGAGAACGGTTTGCCAGCCTTCAGAAACACCGCCGGCAGGGGCAAAAATGTAGTACCAGCCGTTACGCTTGTAGACTTTCGGGCCTTCTATTGTTGGTTGAGTTTGTGTACCGTCATAGATGATTCTGTCTTCACCTGTAGTCCTAAAAGTTTTTTCATCAAAATCCAGAATTCCTATGCGGCTGTTAAAACCGCAGCGACTTTTTGCGTAAGCGTGAATTATGTATGCTTTTCCGTCGTCATCCCAAAAAAGACAGGGATCTATAAAGCCTTTGGAAGTGTGAACCTGCTTCATCTGGCTCCATGTTCCAAGGATATTGTCGGATTCCGTAATAAAAATTCCTTCGTCGGGCATGCCTACAATAATGTAATATTTTCCGTTGTGGTGGCAGAAAGAAGGAGCCCAAATTCCCTGAGAATTCTGAGGATAGGCAAATCTGGAAGCGGGAATGTTTTCTAAAGCGTAATTGACCAGTTTCCAGTTGACAAGATTTTTCGAAGCGAGAATAGGAAGTCCTGGAGTAAAATTAAAACTGGAGGCAACTAGAAAGTAAGTGCCGTTGGCATAAATAACATCGGGATCGGAATAATCACAGAAAATAACAGGATTCGTGTACATAAAAAAAAGTATATCACATTTTATTTCATAAAAAAACGGGGCTGTTGAAATTTACAGTCCCGTTTTAAAAATTCTAAATCCCTTAGCGCAAATCAGGTGTTTTTATCCAGTCCTGATCGGTGTAAGTTCTGTTTTCGCCACCCATAGACCAAATGAAAGTGTAGTTTCTTGTTCCAAAGCCAGAATGAATTGACCAGGAAGGATTTATAACGGCTTCTTCGTTATGAAGAACTATATGCCGAGTTTCCTGCGGTTCTCCCATAATGTGGAAAACAATGTCGTCTTCAGGGAAATCGAAATAGAAATAAACTTCCATTCGGCGTTCGTGAGTATGAGCAGGCATTGTGTTCCATGCAGAACCAGATTCAAGGTGAGTCATTCCCATAGAAAGCTGGCATGTTTCGAGAATATCTGGATGAATGTACTGATTTATTGTTCTGTCGTTAATTTCTTCAGCACTTCCTAAATGAACATGATTTGCCTGTTCGTAAGTAATTATTCTTGAAGGATAGGAACAGTGAGCAGGAGTTGAATTCATATAGAATTTAGCAGGATTTTTTTTGTCGGCACTTTCCAGAGTAACATCTTTTGTGCCGGCTCCAAGATAAAGGGCATCGTAATGTTTTACATGATATTCTGTACCGTCGGCAACTACAATTCCGTCGCCGCCAATGTTAATCATGCCCAGTTCCCGCCGCTGAAGGAAAAAATCTACGCCAAAGTCTTTCATGGCATCAATGTTTTTGTCCAGTTTGATTTTTTTGTCTACAGGCATTGCTCCAAGAGTAACGATTCTGTCGATGTGGCTGTAAACTGCCGAAACATCATTTTTAATAAAAATGTTTGAAATAAGAAATTCTTTTCTGATTTCGTCTGTTGTCATTCTTTTGAATGGTTCTTTTCCTGTTGAATAGCGAATATCCATTTTTTTGTCCTTTATTTTTATGATAAAAGCCTGCAACGCAGACTAAATTTATTCTTCTTTGAAGGCATCGCTGAAACTTTTTCCAAAGGCTTTTGCCTGTTTTTCCAGTTCTTTGCCTATTTCCGATGCCTTGTTGGAGATTTTTTTTGCGGCTTTTCCCATGGCTTCTCCAACTTCCTGAGCAGTTGCAGTTGCATCAGGAACGGAAGGTTCGCTTTCTTCAATCTGTTCTTCCGTAACTTCGCCAAGAATTTGCGGTTCATCGCTGCAATCGCCCTTTCCTGAAGAAAAAGCAGAGAAAAAAAGTGATGAAAATAAAAAAGTGATGAGAAAAAGTTTTTTCATGCCTGTATTTTACCCCTATAAAATAAAATTTTTCAATGCCGGAAATTTAACTTTTTTACAAAAGGTCTATTTTGTCGGCAACAACAAAAGCTCTTACAATTCCGTCGCTGGAAGTTTCGACAGTATATTTTCCTGTAACTTCTATCATCTGGTTTTGTAAAGGCTGATTTTTCGTAAAATTGTATTTGAATTCAATTCCCTGCTGGCAGCAGGCAAGGGCATCGGCAATTACAACTGCAAAAACATCGCCTTTGTCTGTTTTGTAACAGGCAAAATTTCCTTTAAGGCGGAAAACTTTTCCTGCGTAGTCTTCTGGTTGAAGCATCATGTTAAAAACCTGAGCATAAACAAGGTTTGCCCCCATTTTTGTTAAGTCAAAGTCAAGTTTTGAATGTTCCTTAGGTTGAGATGATGAAGAAATTTCCTGTTCAGATAAAGACTCCTGACTTTTTTGAAGTGTTTTTGCTTTGCATCCTGAAAATACAACGGGAGAAAATAAAACAATAAAAATTAACGGTAACTGGATTTTCAATTTAATTTTCCTTAAAGAATTACATAACCATCAGCAAAGTGCCGGCTGCAATCATCAGACAGCCCAGAGTAGATTTTACGGTGAACTGTTCATGAAGAAAAACAGCGGCAAAAATCATTGTAAGAATAATTGAAAACTTATCGACGGCAACAACTTTTGAAACCTTTCCAGCCTGAATTGCCCTGTAATAGCAAAGCCAGGAAAGACCAGTACTTAAACCGGATAAAATTAAAAAAAGCCAGTTTTTTCTTGAAATGCTGCTGAAGTTGCAGTCCGTTTTTGTAACAAAAACAACAATCCAAGACATGGCAAGTACCACAACTGTTCTTATTGCCGTTGCAAGATTTGAATTTATTCCAGAAATTCCGCATTTTGCCAGAATTGATGTTGCCGCTGCAAATATTGAAGATAAAACTGCAAATAAAAGCCACATAAAAAGCCTCCTAATCGCATGGGTTTTATTATAAAAGTTTGATGAAATTGTGGCAAATCTTCCGGTACAGAAAGCAGGGCGAATGTTTTTTTTCTGTCGTTGTGTTATAATGCTCTCCACTTGAAGTTGTAAACTTCATTATTTTAACTCGCCGCTAAGGCAGTTTTTTATGGGAGGCTGGATGTTTATATCTGGCAAAATTTGGTTCATTGTTTAGTGCCTTGAAAGATTATTTCTTTTTGGGCGGTCTTTCGAGGTACTTTTTTAGCTCATAAAAAAATATCTGGAGATAAAAATGAACTCAAATGTTATTATCCGCGTCGAAGAAAAACGCGATTTTGAAACTGTTGAAAATCTTACCAGAGATTCGTTCTGGAATGTGTACAGACCGGGCTGCACGGAACATTTTGTTTTGCACTGTTACAGAAACAATCCTGATTTTATTCCGGAACTTTCCCTTGTTATGGAACTTGAAGGAAAAATTATCGGGCATGTAATGTATTCTAAGGCAGAGCTTTGTCTTGAAAACGGCGAAAAAATTCCTTCCTGGACTTTCGGACCTATAAGTATTCATCCGCAATACAAGAGGCAGGGGTATGGTTTAAAGCTGTTAAATTTTTCGCTGGAAAAAGCTAAAAACTTAGGAGTTGGTTTTGTTTGTATGGAAGGCAACATAGACTTTTACAAATACGGCGGCTTTTCTTTGGCTAGTAGTATGAATATTCACTATTACTGTGAGCCAAAAGACGGGGAAGTTCCATATTTTCTTGCAAAAGAGCTTATTCCCGGTTATTTAAACGGCATTGAAGCAACTTATAAACCGCCCAAAGGCTATTTTGCAGCAGAAGAAAAAATCGAAGAGTTTAAGGAGTTTGAATCCAAATTTCCTTACAAAGAAAAGCTTGTTCTGCCGGGACAGTTGTTTTAATTCCTGACTGGTGCAAAGAGCGTACTACCTTGCTTCAATTCTCGGAAACTGAATTTTCCTATGGTTGCGGCAAAGATAGGAAGAGCACCAGGGCGTTTGGGAAACGACAGGCTTTTGTCTGCTGTTTCCCATAGAAAAGCAATTTACAGTTTGTCGATAAGCATTGAACATTTTCCGCTTGGAATTGGAAGTGTTTTTTTCTTTTGATCGAGAATATTTATCGTAAAATAGTAGAGTTTTTCGCTTTCCATTTGAATTTCCCAACCGCGGGTACTTTTATTGCTTAAAATTGTAATAAGGTTGCGCTTTAGGGAAAGTTTTTCTATACCCATTATTTCCAGGTTCGGAATAATCCAATCTACGGTTTTTCGTGGAAGGCTTATAGAAAGACCGATAACATTTTCGATCATAAGGGCGATTGTGGAAAGTCCTGCTGCCGGAAGATAGCGGGTACGCGGATAGTTTGGATTTGATTCCATTGTGGCCCGGCCTTCTTTACACGGTTTATACGCTTCGTAAACATCGCCTTTTTTTCCATCGACAGGCTGTAAACCTTCAAGAACATAATAAAGATGACGGATTGCACACTCTCTTGCCAAATCAAAACGCTGATACTTTTCCAGCCCCTTTATAACCATAAAATTAAATGCCAGATTTACAGCTCCCCGGAATCCTTCGCCATTTTCGTTGAATTCCATACTGTCGGCACTTAAAGTTGGGAAAGGATGATCCGTGCCGAAAGTTGTAGGGTTAGACAAATGGTCAATAAGAGTTTCTGCTTTGTCAGCGTTTGGAATTTCTGCCAGAAGAGGCCAGAACCCGGCAATTGTTTTTTGAGAAATGCGCTGCTCGTTTTTGTCTAAGTCGTGGTAAAAACCTGTTTCGCTGCTCCACATAAGGGAATTAATTCTGGTTTTTAACGAAAAATATGCCTTTTTGTATTTAAAACTTAATTCTTTATCGTTAAGAATGTCGCCTAAAGCACTCATGTGGGCACAGTTAATGGCAACACAGGCGTTAAAATCTATAGGGTAATAACATTCTCCACGAGGTGAATTGAACATAGTGCTGGCTGACATCGGCGCACCGTAAAGACCGTTTTCCTGTTTAAAAGTCTGGTCTATCCATTCCATGTATTTTTGAAGGACAGGCATTTTTTCTTTTATGCGGCGTTTGTTTGCTGATTTGTGGTAAAGATTGAATTCTGCCCAGGCAAAAAGAGGCAGTCCTACACCTTCCGGGTTTTCTGGCTCTGTAATGGCTTCTCCAGTTTTAAGGTTGTATTTCCAGCGGATTGCACCGTTTTCTTCCTGACGGCTGTAAAAATAGTCCAGATTCTGGTTTGCCGGATAATTGCGGTTGGAATAAACCAAAAAGAAAGAAGAAAAAATTGACTCAAACTGGGAAATTTCTGCCTTTGCAACAGATTCTCCGCTACCGGGAATAGAAGTATTAACAAGTTTGCCGTCGGCATCTTCAGGATAAATAAAATAACCGTCCGGGGAATTTTCCATTGTTTTTGGATCTACCCAGAAGTTGTTGAGCCACGCCCATGTTTTGTCGTAAATATCTACAAAATCCTGATCATAAAAATGAATTTTCGGAAAGTCGCGTTTGTTCACAGTTGCTCCTAGTACATTCGGCACTAAAAAATATTCACAAAGAATATATCATAAATATAATAAAAATAGATAAAAAAAAGAAAATTTATTTTAAAAACATAAAATCCCGTTGCGATTTTTTTGGCACATTATTCGTAGTTCCGGGTTTTGCCTTCATTTGCAAAATACTTTTTGAATCACGCCTATTTACTGTGCAGTTTTTCTAAAAGAGATGATTTGAGCATTTTATAGCGGAGGTATTTTTCTTCTTTTTGAAAGTGAATTTCCCGAAACTGTTCTGTTTTTGGTGAATAGTCCATAACTTCGTTTTTAAACTGTTCGCTTGTTAAATCGAATGTTACGGAGCCAATTTTATTGTAACAGTGAAAATTTCCGTCTTCCCGCAAAATTCCATAGACTTTTCCGCCAAAAATATCCTGAGCTAAAAAAGAAGTAATGGAGCACTGCCCCAAAGTTTTATTTTCGGCATTCCATTTTTCTCTGAGCCGTGGCGCGCATGTTTTTGAAGACCAGATTTCTGACAGTAAATCGTAAAGGTGCCTCTGGTTTTTTATTGAAGAAAATTCAGCGGAAACAGGCTTAACATCCTCTGTTTCCCAGCCGTAAAAACTGTATTCCATAATTTACTGTTCAACCTCGGTTCTGTTATTTTCTGTAGAAGGTTCAGTTTCTGCCGCAGCCTTTGGTTCAGAAGATTCCTGGGCAGAAAGTTTTGGTTTTGCCGGTGTAAAGTCCAGCTTTATAATTTCTTTTGCCGATTTGTGCCGGGATTTTAAGAACAGAGTTTTTGATTCCCTGTCGTAAACATAGCCGGAAGAATTGTATGTTTCAAAACGATGATCTGTATGGAACGACAACCCGTAAATTTCTATTTCGGAGAAAGGTTTTATTCCCCTGATTATTATGTAATGGGATTCTCCCTGAAAAAAGTCTACAGTAATTGTTGCCTGAGAACCGTCTGAAGATTCTGAATATTTTATATCGGAAGAACAAGTCCATGCCCAAACAGGATTTGTTGAAGAATAATCAAGAACTTCCATGTGCGGATAATAAGGGTTTTCGCTTATAAGGACAGGATAAATTTTTGCAAGAATCCTTAAATCCATATTCTGATTTTTTCTGAACATTGTGTTTAAAATCATTGTGCCGGCATTCATTTCAGAAATATTTCCCGTAAGTTTTCCGTAGCGGTAAAGAACAGCACCGGTTTCTGCTGTTTGGGCAATGCCAGCAGGAATTTCTTTTTCAAAAAGGTCTAAGCCGCTTTCAGAAAGAACAGAACATTTTGTAAGTTGAATTAAACATTCAGAAACGGCACTTTTCAATTCGCCGGCCAGAGGAGAATTTTTTCTTAAAAGTTCCGTGTAAAAGCGGATAATTCCCGTTGCTTCAGCAAGATTTGGTGCAACATGAGCATCTGAAGTTTTGAGGAGTTTTACAAGCTGCTGAATTTGCTGTTTGTTTTGGTTAAGTACTCCGTAAACAGAAAAACCCGGAGCCGAAAAAACACCAGTCGAATTGTTTTTAATGGAAGAGTCTGCCATGGAAGAAATATTTTCCGTAGCCATTTCAAGACTTTTATTCATTTGAACGAGGGTATTGAAATAAGGTGCCGTTAAGTAAGAGCGACGGTTTCCTTTTTTTATGGAATCGGGAATTTTGGACATGGCAGAAGCAAATTCGCCTTTTAAAGATTTTTCTGCCAAATAGGCTGCAACAGCATTTTCAGACATTTGTAACGAGTCGGAAAAATTTGCTTCACATTTTTCAATTAAATCAGCCTTGAATTTTGTAAGATTTTCTTCCAGCAGGGAATTCTGGCAGAGAGGATTTTCGGAAGGAATGGAAGCAAATGTAAAGGCAGAAGATTCTTCGTATTTTCTGTAGGAAAGTGCAAGAGAATTTTTCGTAAAAATAACATGGGATTCTTGAATTTCTCCTGCATTCATTCTGTAAGAAACGGTTTTAGAACTAAAAAGCTGCCCTTTTTTTGTCTGGTCTGTAACGGAAAATCCTGAAACAGGTTTATAAAACAAGGAAACGCTGCGGCATTGTTGAGGAAGAATGGCCGTAACCGTTAAAGAGGCAGAAGGAGTTTCATCACTTACAGAAAAAACAAGGGATACATTTTGAGAAAAATTAAAGCGAAAACTTAAACTGTCGCTTTGTTCCCAGGATAAAAATACAAGATTTTCCGGTGCCGGCGGATTTTTGCCGGAAAATTCCATTATGAGAGGATGAGTTTCATCGGCAGAAAAGGAAATACCCTTAAAAGAAACAGTAAGAGTGTTTTGCAGCGAAACATTTCCATCAGAGTCAGTTTTTTCGGCAGCGGACATTCTTAAAGAACCGATGTTTTTAAAAATTTCAGATTGATTTCTAAATTGGAGGACAAAAATTCCGATAATTATGATACTGTATAAAACGGTAAGTCCCAGAACTTTTCTAAACGGATGTTTTATCATTAAGTCAGTTTAGCTAATGAACGCGACAAATTCAACAAGTTTATAAGGAGCTTGCAGGGCTTCCGCATTATAAATTGATGAGAAAAATTGGGGCGCGAAGGTGGATTTTTTGCGGGACTGTTGATTGGGGGAAAAATGAAAAATTTATTTAAAAAAAGACTTTTGCTTTGTCTGATTGGAATTTTTTCCATATCCGTATTCGGCCTTTACGCACAAAACGGCGGAGACGGAATGAAATTTGCCGAGGAATTAAGCAGAGTATTGGAAAACGGTTCACTTGAACAGGCACTTGAACTTTTTAAAAACATGCCGCCATCTTTGGCAGGGGATTCAGATTTTCAGGCACTGCACGCATCACTTCTTCTTTCTGCAGGACAGGTAAAACAGGCTGGCGAAATAGCAGAAAAACTTCTTGCCGCAAATCCAGAAGACACAGGTATTCTTGAATTGAATTTTATGATTGCAAAAAAGGAAGGCAATAAAGCTGAAAAATCAAAATTCATAAAGCAGATTCTTGCAAAAGACCCGTACAATGCAAGTGCAAATATAGAGCTTGCCGATGAACAGGCCTTAAAAAAGAACTGGAGAAATGCCCGGGATTATTACAAAAAAGCCCTTGTTTCCGACAAAGACAATACAGAAGCTTTATTTGGCTACGGAAAAATGTGCTACTACATGGAAAAAGACAAGGATGCAAAAGACGCCTTTAACCGCCTTATAGAACTTGAGCCGGAAAATCCGCAGGGAAATGCATATCTTGCAAAATATGCGGCAGAAAACAGTTCATACAGAGAAGCCCTTGATTATATAAACAAGGCAATTATGTACGAACCGGAAAACATAGATTTTTATTTTGATAAAGGCACATACCTCAGGTACACAGGCGATTATGCCGGAGCGGAAAAATGCTGGAAAAAAGCCGTATCCCTTGAACCAGATTATTTTCTTGGCTATGCATATCTTGCCGGTTTGTATGATGAACAGAATAAAGTGGATTTAGCACTGGAAAATTACAGAAAGGTCGTAGAAAAAAATCCAAAATATTACTATGCCTATGAATCGTTGGGGATGTTTGCCTGGAAAAAGGGAAGTTATGAAGAGGCACAGAAAGCTTTTGAAGAAGCACTCAAAAAAAATCCAGACAGCATTTCTTACAAACTGATGATTTGTGCCTGCATGTACAAGCGGAACAAAACAGCCGACATAAGGACTTTTACCGAACAGCTTATGAAAAAACTTCCAGACAGACAGGGATTAGAATACAAACTTGTCCGAATGTATCACGACAGGGGTGGCGATGGTGATGTGGCAAACAACATCCAAAAGGAAACAAACAGAACAAAAAAAGGAAAATATTTGTTTTACCTTGCCTTGTACTATGAACTTACAAACAAGCAAAGCCTTGCAGTAAAGTATTACAACGAAGTTACAGCCATGGAAAGCCCTATGTTTTTTGAATACAGGCTTGCCAGATGGGCTACAGGGTTGGAGTAAAACATGAAACAGAAAAAAAACATTTTAATATTTGCGGCAATTTTTATAATTTCATTAGTTTCCTGCTCAAAGCCGGGCGATACATTTATACAGCAGGGAATTACAGCCTTTTCAAAAGGAGAGTACGACAAGGCACTGGAACTTTTTAATCAGGCAATGGAAAGCGATACAAGATATTCAGAAGAACTTATATTGAATTTTATTGCAAATGTGTATGCTGCTCAGGAAGATTTTGAAAATTCTTCAGCCTGTCTGGAAAAAGCACTTGCAACAAAACCAGATTACCGGGGATTTGTAACCTTAGGAATGAACTACCAGATGCTTGGACAGTTTAACAAGGCAGAGCAGTCATATTTTAAAGCCATAGAAATGAACGCCGACAAAGGAGAAGCCTACGCAAGCCTTGGAGCACTCTATCTTGAGCAAAATCAAAACGAAAAGGCCGTATCATATTTGGAAAAGGGAGCCAGCCTTGAACCGAAAATTGCCGTTATTCACGGAAACCTTGCATTAGCCTGGGCAAAACTGGGAAATAAAGAAAAATACCTGGAAGAAATAAAAAAAGCCGAAGAATTGCAGTGCGTAAATCTCGGACAGTTCGAAGAAAAAGCCAAAACCTACCTGCTCGATATCCGGTAGTTTAATATTTGGGCGTTCCCCTCCATTGCGCCGCCAGAAGCCGGCTACATTTCGGGTCAGGCTTTCCGCACTTCCGCGCTCACGCGCTCCATTCCAAAGCGGACTGAAGCAAGCTTCACCCCACTTTGGAACAGCTGCGCTGGTGCTCCAATCCTTAACGCGTATCGTTAAGCCGTGTGCGCCCTTGAACCCAATCTGTTTTACGGTTCATTATTTGACAAAAACTGTGTTTGTTGTATACCAAAAAGGAATGGAGTACCCTAACATCGGGTTATCTCCACTGTTTTGACTAATAGCCGCCTCCAGTGGGTCAAACTTGGGCGGCTATATTTTTACTCTTTCTATTTTGTGGTTTGACGAAAAAGCATATTAGTAGTACTATTCAAATAAAGGAAGTACCCGACTCCGTCGGTCGTCTCCACTATTTGGTTATAAAGCCGTCCTAGCTTCGAA
>CAMAFU010000017.1 GCA_945833725.1 uncultured Treponema sp. | reverse complement strand
ATTTTTCCGGCCTCTGTAAAAATCATTGAACTTTCCCCTTAAACACTATAACATTATTTTATGAATAAAAAAATCAATCCCTTTGCTGCAGGGTGCATCATAGTTTCATCATTATACATTATTTTTGCCGTAAGACCTCTTTCCAAAGAACTTCACTTTTCGTCCCAATGGACAGTTTCAACTTTAAGGCCGTCGGACAAAACAGAACAAACAGACAACAGTTCCCTTATTCCTTTTAGATTCGGTCAGAATGCAGGTTATTTTACATCTGACGGAGAAATTTTTTCTTCATTTACTTTTCCATACAAGGCTGCAATTTCCAATGATTTTTATTCATTTTACGGTACAAGCGGATCTGCCATTCAGATTTTTTCAAGCACTGGCGAAAAGGCTGGCATTATAACTCAACCTGGATTTCCTTTTTTTACAGACAACGGAAATTTTCTTATGCTTCCGGGAGGTCAAAGTTTTGCAGTTCTTTCCCACAGCGGCAATGAATTGTGTCGATACGAAAATTATGCACCAATAACGGCTTTTTCCACATCAGAAAAGGGCATTATTACAGGATACGCAGATGGGACTGTTAAAATTTTTGACAAAAACGGTTCTCTTTTGCAGGAATATACACCGGGCGGAAGTGATTACAGCGTAATTTTAGGAGCAGGCTTAAGCAATTCATTAAAATATTCAGCCTGCATTTCAGGTCAAGACAGACAGCGCTTCGTTCTTGCAAAAAACAACGAAAATCATACTTCAATAATTTTTCATGAATACCTTAAAGAACAGACAAACAGACAGCTTCTGGTAAAATTCAACAACGATGAAACAAAATGTTTTTACACTTTCCAGAACAATCTTGGAATTGCAGATATTGAAAAACTTAAAACAAGGCATTTCCCCATAAACGGAAGGATTCTTTCCATCGAAGACTCTCCCGAAACAGGATGTCTTTTTGTCCTTAGTAAACAAGATGAAAAGTATTATGTTTCCATAATCGAAAATTACAAGGTCTTTCACGGAAATTTCAGTTTTAAAGGCGATTACGCATTCATAAAAGTAAAAGGCGACGAACTTTTTACAGGAAAAGACAATACCATCACAAAAATAAAAATTACACGAAAATAAAAATGCAAAAATTACATTCCTGTAAAACTATTTTCAGCCTGTCATAAAATTTTTAGACGGAGGATTCAAAATGAAAAAAAAATGTGCACTGCTTTTTTTAAATCTGGTTTTCATTATTGCCAGTTCTTTTTCCTTTGACTGGCCGCAGTCAGAAATTCAATCGGATTCTTTTCATACATATTTTGCTCAGGAGAGAGGCGGTCTTTTAAGCCCATCTTTAATTTTTTCCGGCAGTGATGAAATAAAAGCCACCGACAAAGGCAAAGTTACCGTTGTGCTAAGCGAACATGAACAGGAACCGGATATGTTTGAAAGCACACTGGGAAATGCAGTTATTGTTGCCCACAACGATAATCTTCTTACTGTTTATGCAAACCTGTCTTTCGAAGGGCAAAAAGAGCGATATTCTCTTTCAACAGTGGAAACAGGTACATCCTTTGGCGTATGCGGACTTTCCGGCTGGCAGAAAGGAAGTTCCCTCCTTGAATTCCAGGTTATCGACACAAAAGCCAAAGCCTATGTTAATCCAAGACTTTTAATGCCGAGATTCGGAGAAGAACCTGTTTTATCCATTACAAATGTTACAGCACAGAATAAAAAAGGTGCGGACTACGACTTTAATAAAACTTCAAGAATTCCAAGCGGCACATATAGAATTTACATGGACAGACAGAACAGTTCCATGCACTACAAATCCCTACTTCTTATAAATGGCGCAATAGCAGACACAATAAAATACGACACTCTTATAGAACAAAAAGGAAAACTCTGCACCGACGGGAAAAAACCGTACACATCAAAAGAAATTTTCCCCGACAATAAAAAAACGCTTTTGGGAGAAATTACCCTTCCAAAAGGAAAAAACAAAATTACGGTTATAGTTTCAGATATTCTTGGAAAAGAAAAATCCCTTACATACAACATAGATTCCTATTAGACAGAAACTTTATCTGCCCTGTTACCGTTATAAAAAAAATAAATGAAATATAACTTCATTTCTAAAAAATTGGTGATATAATTTTAAAAGAAATTAGCGGGGAATGAACTTTAATATTCTTTCCCTTTTTCTAAACAATCAATTGGAGAGCAAAAATTTTACAGGAGTACAACTATGAAAAAGGTTTTACTTTCAATCGTTACGGCACTTTTTGCTGCAAGTGCAATTTTTCCGGCAACAACAATTAAACTTGGATATTCAACAGGTGCCCAAGATCCAAGGGGTGTTGCTTCAAAACTTTTTAAGGAGGAAGTTGAAAAAAATTCCAAAGGAAGCATTACAGTAGAACTGTACGACAATACAAAACTTCCATCCATCGGTATGACAGCTTCAGACACAGCCCTTATCGAAAGCGTCATCAACAAAGGCAATATTGACATGACAGTTTCCAGTGCCGGAAATTTCGGCGTTTATGCAACAAATGTGGGTGTATCTGCCCTTCCGTTCCTTTTCAGCGACTTTTACAAAGCATGGAAATTTATGGACAGCGATATTGTAAAAAATGTAAACAAAGAACTGGAAAACTCAAACATTGTAGTCCTTGCTCATTACGACAACGGATTCCGCTGCGTTACTACAACAAACAAACCTGTAAATAAAGTTTCAGACATGAAAGGTCTAAAAATCAGAACTCCGGCAAACCAGATTGTAATGGAAACAATGACAGCTTTAGGAGCCCGCCCGGAACCTCTGGATTTCGGAAAACTTCCTGCAGCATTAAAGGCAGGTCAGTTCGATTCTCAGGAAAACCCGATTCCTGTTATTTACAACAATAAACTCTACAAAGTTCAAAAATACCTTTCAATCACAAATCACAGCTACGATGCAATGCCTCTTGTAATCAGAAAAGACATTTGGGACAAACTTACTCCAACAGAAAAAAAAGTTGTACAGGAAGCTGCCATAAAAGCTCAGGACTTAAACAGAAAAATGGTAAAGGAACAGACAGACTCTCTTGTAGAAGGCCTAAAAAAAGAAGGCATGATAATTACCCGCCCTGATTTAACAGAATTCAAAAAAGCAACCCAGTCTGTTCTGGACATTTTTACAGAAGTTTACGGTCAGGATCTTATGAACAAAGTTAAAGCATTTACAAAATAAATGTATTTATAAAACATTAACTGACGGCAAAGGCTGATTTTTCTGCAAAAGGGAAAGTCAGCCTTTTTTTTATGTACAATACAGACATTACAGCAAAGCAAAAAAAACGGCATTTGAAAGGAAGCTCAAAACAGCCCCAAACAAATGCCGGATAAAACCACTTAAAACAGTAAACTAAATTTTAAACTGTCCAAGTTTTTCGTTCATTATGCTGATGTTTTTCTTTGTAGTTTCTGCCAGGGAAGAAACATTCTGGGAAGCCTCGCTAATCTGCTGCATTCCCACAGACATTTCATCCATGCTACCCAGTATTGTGGCAGAAATCTGAGAAACACTATTCATATCTTTTGTAACATTGGAAATGCCGTTCATCATGTCGCCGGCCTTTTCCGAAACTTCGGAAGACTGATCTTTCATATTGCTTAAAGACTGGAAAATCTGCTTTGAAGCATTCTGCTGTTCTTCCATGGCACCAGTTATTTCGCGGATAATGTCGTCTGTAGAAGAAAGCTGATTTACAATAACACCGAAAGCAGTTTGAGAATCGTGGGAAAGAGTAACAACATCCTGAATTGAATTTGTAATTCCCTTTAATTCCGAAGAAATATTTTTTGCCTGAACACTGGAATTTTCCGCCAGTTTTCTGATTTCCTCTGCAACAACAGAAAATCCTTTACCGGCATCACCGGCATGAGCCGCTTCAATAGCCGCATTCATGGCAAGAAGGTTTGTTTCCGAAGCAATCTGAGAAATCATGGCATTGGCCTGAACAAGCATCTTAGACTGCTCTGCAATCTGAGTAACTTTCTGGTCAACGCTACCAAGTTTAGTTTTTCCATCGCCTACAGTAATGCCAAGGGTTTTAAACCCGTCGGACATTCTTCTTACAGAAGCCGTAACCATAGAAATATTTCCAAGCATCTGTTCAATGGCGGCAGAAGATTCTGTCATAAGCTGATTCTGACATTCAATAAGTTTAGAAAGTTCATCAACGCTTACAGCCGAAGCATTAAGGACATTAGAAGTATTTTTTACAGATTCAGACTGATTTTCAGACTGTTTGCGTACGCTTTCGATGTTTGCAAGAATCTGGGAAGTTGCCGAAGCAGAATCCTGAGCACTTCTGTCCAAATCTTCGCTTACAGAGTTAAGGGAACTTTGAGATTCATCAAGTTCTTTTATTAAATTTTGAAGAAGCTCAATAAAACTATTAACATCACAGGCCAAAGTAGCAAATTCATCTTCGCTTTTTACAGGAATTCTTGCAGTTAAATCGGCTTCCCCAGAAGAAAGGTTTGCAACAGCCCCACGAACCTTGTTCAATGGATTTATCATTTTGTTGTAAATAAGAACAACTATATCAACAAGAAGGAGAATGGAAAAAAGAATAAGTCCCCACACCAGTGAAGAAAAAATAGCTTTGGAAACTAAAGTTACCACATCAAGAGATTTTCCGATAAAAAGCGTTGTAAGAAAATTGCCTTCGCTGTCGTAATATGGGAAATAATAGGAAACATAATGATGACCGTTAAAAACAGAATTTTTAAAAACTTCCCTGCCGTTTTTAACTTCCTCAAAAATTTCGTCATCTTCAAGAACAGTGCCCTGCATATTTTCCAAAGTTGTAACATGGCGGACATTTCCGTCAAAAATAGTAAAATCGCACTTTGTAGAAACGGAAGCTTTTTGAGCAAGATCCATGGTAGAAACAGGAGTGCGTATTTCCACAGCACCAAAAACCTTATCTTCAGACAAAAGTGGAAGAATAACGGTGGCATAAATATCAGCATCATCCTTTTCCATTCTTATAGTTTTATTTCCGTTTAGCGCATCCCGGATAATTGAAGTTTTGGGCACTACACCAAATTTCGGGCTGGAAACCTGCATTCCAAAACTGTTAAAAAAGACAATATTTTTTGCACCGTAATATTCCCTTGCACCTTCGGCAAAACTGTTCATTATAGTGCGGTCAAAACCGTATTCTGGATAAATTGTTTTATAAGCCAGCTGAATGTTAGAAGCCAGTGCCGCTGAATTTTTAAGGGCTTCATCAAATTCATCCATAATGAGCTGGGATTCCTCTTTGATCTCGCTGGAAAAATAATTGGTAAGTCCGCCTTTTAGCCTGTAATTTACAACAAGAATAACCATTACAGCGTACAGGATAATTCCAATAATCAAATTTAATGTAATAAAACGAGCCACAGATTTTCTGTTCTTCATTAAATCCTCCAAAAAAAACTCCCCAAAAGTATCTTTAATTATAATTTCTTTGCCTCATATTATCAAATAAAATTGCTTTATGATTTTCAGAGGGTTTCGGGCGGCTTTTTGTCCTGTTCCCAAAGTTCACAGAACAAAAACCGGGCTATCCACACTTCCGCTTTCGCTCCATTCGGGAAATCATCAGTTTCCCTGCTGCTCCCCCGAACGCCTTCGGCGGTGTTCCTATCCCTGCCGCAGACTGTAATTATTACTCAAGACAGTAAATGTTTTTCAAATAAAAATTGAGATTTTTCCTTTTTGATGATAAAATCGTATCCATGGAACACAATATGATTACTTCAGCATCCGGCTGGCGAAAAGTTTTTGCCCAGTCCGGAAACGAAAACGATACAAACGGAGAGATTGGCAAAGAAAACAGGTTAATTGCAGCTTTGGCGGCAGAAACTTTCTCTGAATATATTTTATCAAAAAATAAATCGCCCATGATTGTTCTTGGAATGGACACAAGGCCTACAGGCCCTGCCATTACAGAAACAATGCTTCGTGTTTTTCTTGCAAAAAAAATTGCCGTTTCCTATACGGGAATTATTGCTTCTCCAGAAATAATGGCTTTCAGCCGCATAATGGACGGTTTTGTCTATATTTCTGCCAGCCACAATCCAATAGGCCACAACGGCATAAAATTCGGTCTTAATGACGGCGGTGTCCTTAATGCCCGGGAAAATGCAATTCTTGTTGAACAGTTTCAGCAGAAGTGCCATGCAGAAAACGCCGAAGAACATGCAGAAACACTTATAAACAGCTGTTCAGAAGTAGATTTAGACTGGATTTTTGCAGAAAGTGTAGCATCAAAACATTCAGCATCCAGTGAATACAGACAGTTTGCAAAAGAAATTATTTCCGGCACAAAGGAAATACAAAAGCAAAATGCCCTTTTTGCAGGCTTAAGGCAGGCTGTTTTAACACATCCGCTTACTGTAGTATGCGACATGAACGGTTCTGCCAGAACACTTTCCATCGACTCCTCTTTTTTAAACGACTGCGGAATATCTTTAAAATCAATAAACGGAAATCCCGGTCAAATAGCACACGAAATAATTCCAGAGCCGGAAAACCTCGTATGGTGTGCCCTGGAAATGGAAAAAATGCAGTCTTCAGGTAACAATACATGTCTTTTAGGTTACATGCCGGACTGCGACGGCGACCGAGGAAACATTGTCTATTGGGACGAAAACAAAAAACAGGCAAAAGTTCTTAATGCTCAGGAAGTTTTTGCCCTTTCCGTTCTTTCAGAAACATCCTTTTCAATTTACCAGAAACAGCAGGTAAAAAAATCTGGTCTTGCTTCACGGGCAGAAGAAATTTTACAGGGCAAAACAACTACAGCGCACTCAGGAATTTTTATGCCTAATTTTGCAGTAGCAGTAAACGGGCCTACTTCCATGCGCATTGATGAAATAATAAATGCTTTTGGCGGCAAAGTTTTTCGAAGCGAAGTGGGAGAAGCAAATGTAGTTAATCTGGCCAGAGAAAAACGGGAAGAAGGCTACACTGTACGCATTCTCGGAGAAGGCTCCAACGGCGGCAACATTACTCATCCGTCCTGTGTCCGCGATCCGCTGTGTACAATTTTTGCTTTAATCAAGCTTCTTGTTTTACGGGACGAAAAAACTCTGGAAGGCACAAAAAAAGGTCTTTTCCATATATGGTGCGATGCAAGCGGTCAACCGGAAAAATACAGGGAAGATTTTACCCTCAGCGATATAATTGCAAGTCTTCCTGTCTATACAACTACAGGAGTAAGCGAACCAAGGGCCATTCTTAAAATCAACACAAAAGACCACTCAAAGTTAAAGGCAAATTTTCAAAAAATATTTCAGGCAGAATGGGAACGCCACAAAGAGGAATTAAAAAACCTCTACGGTTTTGACAGTTACGAAGCCGTAATTACAAACGGAACAAAAGAAACCCGCAATGTGCAGGATTTTTCAAAAAGCGGTAAAGGCGGACTTAAAATCATTTTTAAGGATTCAACCCTTGCGCCGCTGGCATTTATATGGATGCGTGGAAGCGGCACAGAACCAGTTTTCCGGGTCATGTGCGATGTAAAAGGCGACAGGGCAAAACAAGAGCATCGTCTTTTGGAATGGGAAACACAAATGCTTTTAAAAGCCGATGCAATGCCGTAAGCAAAGTAAATTTCTGACTATACAGATTTTTTCACAAGGAGGATTTTATGGAAAAATCAGAAATTATTGAAAGGGCAAAAAAATATATTGCCGAAGAAAAAGATGCAAGATTCAGAAAAGAAGTAGAAGACCTTCTTGCCAGGGAAGATTTTAAGGAACTGGAAGATAGATTTTATCAGTCTCTGGAATTTGGAACCGGCGGTTTAAGGGGCGTTATGGGGGGCGGAACTAACCGCATGAACACTCTGGAAATAAATCTTGCAACCCAGGGACTGGCAAATTATGTAATAAAAGCCTTTCCAGAAAAAGCAAAAGACGGAACTTTAAGTGCTGTAGTTGCCTACGATTCAAGAAAAAACTCGGATGTATTTGCCGAAGCTACAGCCCTTATTCTTGCAGCCAACGGAATAAAAGCCTATCTTTTTACAGGATTAAGGCCAACACCAGAACTTTCCTATGCCATCAGGGAATTAAAAGCCCAGACTGGTGTAGTTGTTACAGCTTCTCACAATCCGCCGCAATACAACGGTTACAAGGCATACTGGGATAATGGTGCTCAGGTTATAGAACCTCACGATACAGGAATCATTAAAGAAGTAAATTCCGTAAAGGAAATCAAAACAATTTCTAAGGAAGAAGCCCTAAAATCAGGAAAACTTGTCCTTATCGACAAGGAAATTGACGAAAAATTCTGGGAAATGTGCAAAAAGCAGCTTTTCCGGTCAGAACTCATAAAAGAAAAAGCCGGCACTGTAAAAATTGTTTACACACCGCTCCACGGAACAGGTGCCCTTCATGTAGAAAAAGTTCTCGGAGATTTAGGCTTAAAAGTCATTACAGTTCCACAGCAGCGTGAACCAGACGGAGCATTCCCTACTGTTGAAAAACCTAATCCAGAAGAAGCCCCAGCCTTAAAACTTGCCGTTGAGCTGGGCGAAAAAGAAAAAGCCGACTGTGTTATGGCAACAGATCCTGATGCCGACAGATTCGGAACAGCTTTCCCAGATAAAGACGGTAAATTTGTTCTTGTTTCAGGAAACCAAATGGGTGCCCTTCTGTGCGAATACATTCTTTTAAGCCGTAAAGAACTGGGACTTATGCCAAAAAATCCAGCAGCCATCCGTTCAATAGTAACCTCCCCTTTCTGCGACTATATATGCAGCAAATTCGGCGTAAAAATGCACGAATGTCTTACAGGATTTAAATGGATCGCCGCTGTTGAAGATGAATTCGAAAAATCCGGTTCTGAAAATTATGTATTCGGTCTTGAAGAATCTTACGGATATAAAGTTGAAAAAGAAGTTATGGATAAAGACGGAGTTTCCGCCGCAGCAATATGTGCAGAAATGACTTTATACTGGGCTTCTCAGGGAAAATCTATTCTCGAGCACCTTAACGATATGTGGAAAGAATACGGATTTTTTGAAGACCGCTCCATAAGCCAGAATTTCCCAGGTTCTGCCGGAAAAGAAACCATGGCTGGCATAATGTCAAAACTAAGGACAGAAGGGCTTTCAACTTTAGGCAGAAAAAATGTAGTTGAAATAAAGGATATTCAGGAAAGCGTAACATTCAATCCATCATCCCCTTCAGAAAAAAAGCCTCTTGATCTTCCAAAATCAAATGTAATTCAGTTTGTTCTTGAAGGAGGCACAATTGTTTCTGCCAGACCTTCTGGAACAGAACCAAAAATTAAGTTTTACATAAATGCAAGAACAGAAGTTGCTGGTGCAAAATGCGACGGCTGTCTTGCAAATGCAAAAAAGATGTCCGGCGAACTTTGCGACAGCATTTCTCAGGACATTAAAAATATGCTGAACGAGGCTTTATAATTCCATGAAAGAAAATCTCAGACTCATAACATCTTTTCCAGAAATCATAAAAATGTTTGAGTCTGGGATTTCTTTCTGTGCATTCGATACAGAATCCACTGGCATAGATGTAAAAAACGAAAACCTTATAGAACTTGGTGCCGTAAAATTTTCAAAACACGGAATTCAAGATACTTTCCAATCCCTTGTTTCATCTCCAAAGCAACTTTCCCCATTTATAAAAGAACTTACAGGGTTAAACGATAAAATTCTATCATCAGCCCCTACCCCTGCCGTAATAATTCCAAAATTCATAGAGTTTATTTCCGGAACAGTTCTTGTGGCACACAATGCACAATTCGATTTAAGACTTGTAAATGCAGAATGTGAAAGGCTGAATATTGGCCCCATAAAAAATAAGGGAATAGACACACTCCGGCTTTCAAGAATTCTTTTACCAGAAAATCAATGCTGGAAACTTTCCCATCTGTCCGCACAATTTAACCTTCAGACAGAAGATTTTCACCGGGCCTACGACGATGCCCTTTGCTGTGCAAAATTATTCCTTCATCTTTTAACGCTGCCGCTGCCTAAAAAAAATAAAAAAAGACATGCTGAAATGAAAATATAATTTTCGAAATGTAATTTTCCAAATTAAATTTCCAAATCAACATGTCTTAAATAAAGATTTATTCCCCTGCACCGGCACATCTTCAAAATATGCTTTGTGCAGGAAGAATGAATATAACAACCCCCTGTCGCTTCAAGCAGCAGAAAAGGCTATCAGCGGATTTTAGAATCCAAGGAAAGACCAAAGGTTATACTGAGAGAAAACGCTTACAGCAACAAGAGAAACTGTAGACATAATCTTGATGAAAATATCCATACAAGGTCCAACAGTATCTTTAAGAGGATCACCAACAGTATCACCAACAACAGCAGCATCGTGAACAGGAGAGCCTTTTCCGGCACCTTCAATTCCACCCTGCTCAATGTATTTTTTACCGTTATCCCATGCACCACCGGCATTACCTGTAAAGATAGCAATCATAATTGAACATACAGTAGAACCAATAAGAATTCCGCCTACAAAATGAGCACCAAAGAGAAGACCGGCTACAACAGGAATAATTACAGCCATAAGGGCAGGAACTTTCATCTGACCAATAGAACCTTCTGTAGAAATTTTAATACACTGATTGTGGTCAGGATCTTCTTTTCCTTCAAGAATTGCAGGTTTTTCCTTGAACTGGCGGCGAACTTCTTCAACCATTTTGCGGGCAGCAATAGCAACGGCATCAATAAGCATACCAGAGAACAGGAATGGAAGAGCTCCACCAACAATACAACCGGCCAAAGTCATTGGTTCCATAATGTTCAATGTTGGAAGCCCGTTCACTACAGTTTCGCCAGGCAAAGAGTACATATAAGAAAGCATAAGGGCAAGAGCAGCAAGACCGCCTGAACCGATAGCAAAACCTTTACCAATAGCAGCAGTTGTATTACCTACAGCATCAAGTGTATCTGTAATTTCACGAACACCTTCCGGAAGCTGAGACATTTCTGCAATACCGCCGGCATTATCAGAAATAGGACCGTAAGTGTCAACGGAAACTGTAAGGGCTACAAAGGAAAGCATTCCCATTGCAGACATTGCAACACCGTAAAGACCTGCAGTGTAGTAAGCAATAATAATTCCAAGACCAAGAACAATACAAGGAGCCATGCAGGAACGCATACCCAAAGCAAGGCCGGATGTAATTGTAAGAGCCGGACCTTCTTTTGAAGCTTCTGCAAGAATTTTTGTAGGTTTATAGTCTGAAGAAGTATAATATTCAGCAAAAATTCCAATAAGAATACCTGCAATAATACCTACAGCAGCACCAATCCATGGAGATGCAAAACCAAACTTAAAGCCCAGGTTAGACATATTTACATCTTTGAAAAGGAAATATGAAAGAACAAAACCTGCAGCAAGTGTAATAGCAGCACCAACCCATGTAGCACCGTTAAGCTGTTTATGCACATTTTTTGATTTGGAAAGGTTTCTTACTAAAAGAGAGAAAACGCCTATAACACAGGAAATAAGACCTACAGCAGCAAAAGCCAGTGGGAAAGTATAAAGGGCACTTAAAGATTCTCCAGAAACACCTGCATGTTTTATTAAATTGTAACCGAGAGCAATAGCAGCAACAATGGATGCAACATAAGATTCCAAAAGGTCAGAACCAAGACCGGCAACATCGCCAACATTATCACCAACATTATCAGCAATAGTAGCAGGATTGCGGGGATCATCCTCAGGAATATGAGCTTCTGTTTTTCCAACAAGGTCAGCACCCATATCAGCAGCTTTTGTATAAATACCGCCGCCAACACGGTTAAACATGGCAACCATAGAACAACCTAAAGCATAACCAGAAAGAACATTAGGGAAGCGGAGAATTTTTATTTTAGTAAGCCAGCAGCTTGAAACTTCCATGCTGTCAATCCAACCGGTAAGCCGGCCGAAAAGAAGATAAACTGCTACAAGACCAAGAAGAGCAAAACCTGCAACACAAAGTCCCATTACAGAACCACCACGGAAAGCAACTTTAAGAGTCTGACCAAGATTTTTTGTTTTATTTGCTTCGTTTGTTACACGAACATTTGCATAAGTTGCAATTTTCATTCCCACCATACCGGCAGAAGCAGACATAACAGAACCAATAAGAAGGGCAACTGCTACATACCAGTCCAAAGCGAGCCATACAATTACGGCAACGGCAAGAACCACAACAAGCAGAATTTTGTATTCAATACTAATAAAAGTATTGGCACCGCCGCGAATATAAGATGCAATTTTCTGCATCAACTCATTACCTTCTTCAAGTTTTTTTACCTTGAAAAAGTTAAATGCTGCATACGCCAACGCAAGAAGGGATGCAAGCAGCAACAAGACAGTAAGTGTCATAAAAACTCCCATAAAAAGCCACAAAAACAATTCCGTAACTTTTTAAGTTGTCAGGTTGTTTCGTAAAAACAACGGGGTAATAAAAAAGTTCGCAACGCAAACTTCCGAAGATAAAAATACTTTACAGGAAATTTATCTTTCACCAAAATTTAGTCCCATTATTCAAATGGAAAAAAATCGTAATCATACTATATCAAAATCGCTTAAAATAGTCTTACAATAAATTTGTAAAATAATGTCATTTTTATTTTTATGGGCGGAAAATTAAAACACAACCGGCCAACCGCCGCCAGGTGCTTCGCACTTGCCAAAGGCAACGGCTAATGTCCGGCGCAGGATTTTCTCTTCAAAACAAGTTTGGAAACATCACTAATAATTTTCTTTTTGTTCATTGCCCACAGCGGCGAAACAACTTCCTTTTTTGGCGGATCGCCGTTAAACCTGTGAACAACAGTTCTTTCATCAAGCAAATCAAGGGCTTTGTCCAAAAGAGAAAAATATTCATCTTTTTCAAGGCATCGGAATTTTCCGTTAAGATACATATTTTCCAGAACAGTATTTTTCAGTACATAAAGATTTGTAAATTTCACCCCGAAAAAATCCTTTTCGCCACAGTATTTTCTGTTTATATTCTGCACAAATTTTACAGAATTCATCATATCCTGTTCACTTTCTCCCGGAAGCCCAAAAATAAGGTGGGTAACAATATGAACATGAGGGATTTTTTCCTTTAAATTATGGACGGCATTTTCGTAATCATTACAGGAATAACATCTGTTTATAACTTTTCCTGTTTCATCGCTGGAAGTTTGAAGTCCAAGTTCAATCTGAAGAAATTTATTTTCAGAGATTTTTCCAAGACCTTCCATCATTTTTTCAGAAAGGCAATCTGGCCTTGTAGCAAGTGCAAGACCTGCTGTCTTTGGAAAGTTCAAGGCAAGGGAAAATTTTTCAAGGAGATTTTTTTCATCACCATAAGTAGAAGTAAAACTTTGAAAATACGGAATATAAAGACATTCAGTGTTTTTAACTTTATTTTTAACAAGAGAAACTCCCCACTCAAACTGTTTTTCAAGGGAATCATCTTCAAAAATAAAATCTCCGCTTCCCTTTGTACTGCAAAAAATACAGCCGCCCCACCCTTTTGTTCCGTCTCTGTTAGGACAGGTGCAGCCTGCATTAAGGGAAATTTTATAAACTTTAACACCGAAAATAGAACGGTAAAAATCAGAAACGCAAATCATTTGAAAAAAAAAGGCGGCTACCTTTATGTAAACCGCCTTACCATTTTACTATCTCTTAAGACTGAGAACCGTTTCAAGCAAAGTATCCGCAGTTTGAATAGTCTTCGCATTAGACTGGAATCCACGCTGGGTTACAATCATATCTGTAAACTGTTCAGACAAATCAACATTGGACATTTCCAAAGCACCGGCAAGCAGGCTTCCCTTACCGGCAATACCGGAAGCACCAATATTTGCCAGTCCTGAGTTATTGCTTTCTACATAAGTATTATCCCCGGCTTTTTCAAGACCATTCTGGTTTGCAAATGTAGCAAGGGCAAGCTGTCCAATAGTTCTGTTTGTACCGTTGGAATAAACTCCTGTAATAATTCCCGAAGAGTCAATCTTAAAGTTGTCAAGATACCCCATTGTGTAGCCATCCTGATAGAAAGCCTTTGTAGAAGACTTGGAAGCACTCTGGGTGATGGTGTCTTTTTGGCTTCCGATGGTGCCCAGGTTGATGTTCATGGTCTGGCGGTATGGAGTTCCGTCTTCGTTGGGATTTGCATCTGGCACTGTGTAGCTGGCCTGTAAGATTACTTCTCCTGTGGGGTTGGTCAGGTTTCCGGCTTCGTCTGTTACTGACTGAAGGGTTCCTGTGTTGTCAAAGTTTACCAGGAAGGTGTTGCCCACTCCGTCGGTAGTTCCCAGTCCAATGCGGGTCTGGGTGTAGTCCGCGTTGTCTGCATCAACATTTACTTCTGCACGCCACTGGTTCGGCACTCCCGGAACTTTTGTAAGGTTTATCGTAAGGAGGTGTGTGTTTCCGAAACTGTCGTACACTTTTTCTTCCATTGACCAGGTGCCTTTGGCTATGTCTGCGGCATTTGCCCCTTCCTGAATTTCAGGGGTGTTTTTGTTGAGGTTGCAGGCGTATTTTACGGTAGCGGTGGCTTTTGCCGGGTCTTTTGAGCCTACCGGGATTATGAGGTCTTCCGGGGTGGCTGAGGTCTGAAGGACTGTCTCACCGTTGATTTCCCGTGCCATGTAGCCCTGTACACGAAAACCGTTGGCTGGATTTACGAGGGTTCCGTTGCTGTCCAGAGAGAAAGCACCGGCACGGGTGTAGTAGGATTTTTCACCGTTTTTTTCCAGGAAAAAACCATTACCCTGAATAGCCACATCTGTAGCAATTCCCGTAGACTGAAGGTTTCCCTGCGTAAATACAGTATCAATAGAAGCTACCGTCATACCAAGACCAACTTCCTTAGGATTTACGCCGCCTTTTTCTTCTGTAGGTTTTGCAGCTCCGGCAGTCTGCTGGCTTATCATATCCTGAAAATTAACCCGGCCTCTTTTAAAACCTGTGGTATTAACATTGGAAATGTTATTTCCAATTACATCCATTCTTACCTGATGATTCTGAAGTCCAGAAACTCCAGAATAAAGTGATCTCATCATATTTCTACCCTCGTTTTATGGTGTTTTTTTTTACATTCCGTAAACGGACTTTATATGTTCCATGCTGTAATACATTCCGTTTACAAGAAGCTGAGGTTCATTTCCTCTGGTTACAGCCTGAACCTGTCCTGTAACAGAAGAATCTCCCAGATCAACTTCAACGGTTTTTCCAAGCATTCCCTGAGCTTCGCTGGAACTTATAAAGCCGGCCATTTTTTCAAAACTCTGGCTCATATTTGTCATCTGTTCCAGAGAACTAAACTGTGCCATCTGAGCAATGAATTCCGTATTTTCCAGCGGACTTGTAGGATCCTGATTTGACAGCTGGGCAATAAGGATTTTAAGAAAATCATCTTTTCCCAGTTCGTTGCTGCTTCTGCGGCCGTTTACGGTTAGAGTTTTGTTGAAAGAATCTACCGCATTTTGAGCCTGCAGTTTTTCCGTTGCACTCATTGTGGCTGTAAAATCCATTAAGTTCATCTCCCCAGGTTAATTCCTGTTTTTCGGACAAACCGTCCGCTTATTATTTTTCGGCTTTTATTATTGCCTTGTTTAAATTTTTTTTATCTTTTTTCAGGCAACAATATTCACCTGAGAATGGGAAAAATTACCGTCTTCATCGCTGTCTGAAACTAAAACAGATGAAGAGGAAGCAACATAATCAGAATATTCCCTTTCGGCATGAAAAAACGCCCCGCTGTTATCTGCATTATGTCCGCCATTGCTCTGTGCAAAAGTTTCGCCATTGGAAAACTGAAGGTTGAATTCCCCTGTTTCAAATCCGCTGTCGGCAAAAGCGCTTTTTAATGCATCAATTCCTTCCCTCATTGCTTCAAAAGCTTCTGCAGAATGAACAGTTATGGAAGCTGTAATCACTTTTTCAGAAAGGGAGAGGGCAATTTTTACATTACCAAGTTTTTCAGGATGAAGAATCAAATTAATATTCCCCTGATTTCCGTCTTTAAGAACAATATTTCCGGCTTTTACAAATTCCGGTGCATTTTCTACAACGGCCTGAGAAACCATTTTTTGAAAAACAGAATTTGAATCAGAAACGGTTTGAGAAGAAGAATTAATGTTTCTGTTTATTTCATTTCCAAGTTCAATATTAAATTGAAATGAATCTTTGCCCTGCCTTTCAGAAGAAATTTCTGCGATTTTTTTTGTATTTATTTTTCCAGGATTTTCAGTTTTTTCAGGGATTCCGTCAGTTTTGCGGACAGCATTTTCCGTCCGTAAATCAGTAACACTAAGGCGAACCTTACTTTTCTGACCTTTTTCATTTCCGCCGGTTTTTAAAGACATTTCAGAAAAATCATTTTCTTTTTTTTCTGAAAACTGCTGTCCAAAACTATTTCCCTTTTCCATCATTGCAAAAAACTCTTCAGGATTATTTGCACAGAGAAACTGAGCCTTATCAAGATTTTCCATG
>CAMAFU010000016.1 GCA_945833725.1 uncultured Treponema sp. | reverse complement strand
GATTTTTTATACCTTTAACAGAGGCTGCAGGATTGGAAGTAATTCTCTCCAATCGTACCCCGTAATTAAAAAGGCTGTGCACGGCAGAAAGAAAACGGTTTACAGAAGAAGGGGAACGCTTCATCATCGAAAGTTGCCCCACGCACATCCTTATGTCCTGTACGGTAACAGAATCAACATCTTTATCTGCACCTATGTGATCCATTTCAGCAAAATGATTCAAATCATTTTTATAACCGTCAAGAGTATTGGGAGAAACACAGCGAACTGTCTCCATATAAACAAGAAATTCGTCAATCAGTTCCGAAATCTTCATTTTTGTCATTATTCTCTGCAGAATGGAGATAATCGCAGTCAGGATTTATGCACGATTTATAGTTTCCGTTTTTCTTGTCAAATTTTTCAACAAGGAACCAGCCGCATTTCGGGCAGTTTGAATCTATAGGTTTAAAATGAGTTATAAAACTGCATTTAGGATAATTCGTACAGCCAAAAAACGACTTCCCCCTTCCTTTTGACTTTCTTTCCACAATATCACCGTTACAGCCGGTTACAGGACATTTTGCCAAAGGTATGGATTTTGTATTATGACATTCAGGAAAACCTGAACAGGCAAGAAAATATCCAAAACGACCAAGTTTTTTCAGCATAGGTTTTCCGCATTTTTCACATGTTAAATTAGTTTTTTCATCCAAAAAACCTTTTATGCTTTCTGTCGTAGATTCAACTTCATCAATACGCTTTTTAAAATCACCGTAAAAATCACCTATCATGTTGTTCCAGACAATTTTATTCTGTTCAACTTCATCAAGTTTATTTTCAATATCTGCGGTAAAATGCTCGTTTATAACTTCAGGAAATGTTTCAACAAGAATTTTAGAAATCATCTTTCCAAGAACTGTAGGCATAAGCTGTTTGTTATTTCTTGTAACATAATATCTGTCCAGAAGAACAGAAATAATCGGTGCATAAGTTGAAGGGCGTCCAATTCCCTTTTCTTCCAGCATTTTAACGATTGAAGCATCTGTATACCTTGCCGGTCCCTGCGTAAAATGCTGTTCAGGATAAAATTTATGGGCATTGGATAAAACTTCTCCTACCGCAAGAGACGGCAGATTTCCAGACAATTCCTCTTTTGCAGAAAGAACTTTCATAACACTGTAAAACCCTTTTTCAACAAGTTTTGATGCACTGGCACGGAAAACCGCATCACCAGCCTGAATTTCAACGCTTGTCGTACGGGTTTTTGCATTATTCATCTGGCTCGAAAAAAATCTTTCCCAAATAATTGCATAAAGCCTGTACTGATCCCGGGTTAAATACTCTTTTATGCTGTCCGGGGTATAATCAATATAAGTAGGTCTTATACATTCGTGGGCATCCTGAGCACTTTTTCCAACGGCATAAGTTATGCTTTCCGGCGGAAGCTGATTTGGATAATTTTTTGAAATCCAGCTGCGCACATCATCAAGGGCACTTTTTGCAATACGGACAGAGTCTGTTCGCATATATGTAATTAAACCTACACGGCTGTTTCCAATCTGCACGCCTTCATACAACTGCTGTGCCACCTGCATTGTTTTTTTAGAAGTAAAACCAAGCCTGTTTGCCGCATCCTGCTGTAATTTACTTGTTGTATAGGGAGCTTTCGGCCGTATTGTTTTATCTGTTTCTTTTTTATCAATTACCTTACATTCGGAATTCAAAATTTCACTTATTATTTTATTAACCGTTTCTTCATTTTTTAATTCCGGTTTCTGATTTTTATAGCGGACAAGCTGAGCTGTAAACATTGTTTTGCCTTTTTGAAAATCCGCTTCCAAAGTCCAGTATTCTTCCGGAATAAAATCTTCTACTTCCTTTTCCCGTTCACAAATAAGGCGTAGAGCTACAGACTGCACTCTTCCTGCAGAAAGACCGTTTTTTACTTTTTCCCAAAGAAGCGGACTTAAATTATAACCTACAAGTCTGTCAAGAACACGGCGGGCTTTCTGTGCGTTTACAAGATTTTCATCAATTTCCCTTGGATTTTTTACAGCCTCTTTTATTGCATTTGGTGTAATTTCATTAAAAACAACTCTCTTAATGTCTGCATCTGTTTTTTCTTTTAGAGCATTATTTAAATGCCAGGCAATAGCTTCTCCTTCCCTATCAGGGTCGGAAGCCAGAAGGACATGATCGCTTTTTTTTGCATCTTTCTGCAAATCTTTCAGAAGTTTTGCCCTTCCCCGTACGGTAATGTATTCTGGTTCAAAATTATTTTCAATTTGAATTGCCATTCTGCTTTTAGGCAAATCAATTAAATGCCCCATACTTGCTTTTACGGTAAAACCTTTTCCAAGATATTTTTCGATAGTCTTTGCTTTGGCAGGAGACTCAACAATGACAAGTGTAGATTCACTTTTAGCAGATTTCTTTGCAGCCATTTTTCCTTTCCTAAAAAATCCGTTTTAGCAATTACCTCACCTGATCTAAAAAGTAAAATCAAGCTGGCAATCACCGCCTTTATTTAAACCGGAAAAATCCTCACGGAATTCCCGGCAATAATCATGAAAATCATTTATAACAGAAGCCCCCTCCTCCACAAAACGACGGGGACAATTAAAAAGCTTGTTTTTCAGCCACCGTTCGCCACCATCCTTTCTCTTTTGAGACTGCATTTTCAGCCTTAGAACACACTGCTTTTCAAGCATTTCAGACTGTTCATCAAAACAGGTACTGTGGAAAAAAACATATCTGTTATAATCCAAAGCAAAACCAGCTGTCAACATGGCACCGCCTCCAGAGGGAGACTGAATTATAACAGTAGCAGGACTTAGAGCAGCTAAAATTCTATTCCGCTGAACATATCGGAATTTTGAAGCCAGAATTCCCGGCATATATTCGCTTAACAGAACCCCGCCGTTTTTAAGGATTTGTTCTGCCAGTTTTTTATTTCCGCAGGGAACAACAGAATCAATTCCACAAGGCAACACTGCAGCAGTTTTTCCAAAATTGCTTTCCAAAGCCCCTTTATGCCCCGAAGCATCAATGCCAAAAGCAAGGCCCGAAATTACAGTAAAGCCACTGTCGCCAGCGTCTTTTGCAAAATTATGTGCCGCAGTTAAACCGGAAGGAGTAGCATTCCTGGTACCAGCGATGGAAACACATGAATTAAAAAGACAGTCTGCATTTCCCCGATAAAACAGCATGTAGGGAGGATCTTTCATTTCTTTAAGCAGCGGAGGAAAATCATCATCTTCGTAAAACAGATATTTTATTTCCAAAGACTGAATCATCCGATTTGCCACTAAAGCAGCCTTTTTGATTTCTTCCGGAGCAAAAAAACCTTTTCCCACATTTCTTTTTATGATATAGGAGAGTTCTTCAATAGACAATATAGCAAGGGTATTATAACTGTCAATATTTGTCTGAAGGAGAATTTTTTCTTCTGCCGTTAAAAATGTAAGCTGATGAATCATCAGCCTTTTTACAAGTTCATTTTCATCAATTTTCATAGGCGGCATCGAGTACAATTTTCTTGTTTGCTTCTGCTTCCTTTTTTTTCTGGTCGGATTTTGTAATTGAAATTATGTCGTCATACAAATCTACGGCCTTGTCATATTCTCCCTGAACATAATAAGCCCTGGCCAGAACAAATATTATGTCTGTATTTTTAGTTTCTATAGAACGGGCTTTTTCAAGATACGGAATGGCTTTTCCACATTCATCAAGCTCAAAAACATACAGAACTCCCAGCCCGTAAAGAGCCCTTACATACCTGTCTTCAAGTTCAATGGCTCTAAGGTATGCACTTTCGGCAAGTTTCAGATAATTGTATTTTTCCTGAGAAGAACCTGTTCCATTGTAATCTAAAGCAGCATTGGCCATGTAACCGGCGCATACACCAACATAGTAAAAAAGATTTTGATTGGCAGGATAATATTGAATTGCTGTCTGGAAAGTTTTAAGGGCTTCTCCATACATTTTTGCATCAAGATATCTGGTTGCAAGAATTTTATACCATATTCCAACCTGTGCATTGGCAAGCTGAACATCCATCGCCCTTTTCTGATATTTTTTTATTGCATCCTTTAACTCAGCTTCTGTTACGGGAGAATCAACCCCCTCTTCCATTTTCTGCATCCGTATAACAGTTTTACTGGAAGTTCCAGAACAGCCAGACAAAAAAAACGAAAACAAAGCAAGCATAAAAATACATGGAATTAAAAACTTCTTGATTTTTTTACTCATAAAAACCTCCGGACAAAAGCGGGATATTCCCAGAAATTGAATTATTTTTTATGCCCAGGGAAAAACTTTTCGTGTTCCGCCTGAAGCTGTTTTTCTTCGATATGAGTGTATATTGTGGTTGTTGCAAGTCCTGAATGACCTAAAAGCTCCTGAACGCTTACTAAATCCATTCCACCGGCAAGCAAATGAGTTGCAAAAGAGTGTCTTAAAGTATGAACTTTTGCATCAATCCCTGCAAGTTTTGCATATTTTTGAAAATTTTTCCACACACCTTTTCTGCTTATTGCTTCACCTTTATAATTCACAAAAACTTCTTCAGGGTTGCACAATACTGTAAGTTCAGGTCTGGCTTTTTCAAGATACAGTTCCAGACTTTCTTTTGCCTTTAAGCCGAAAGGTATCATCCTTTCCTTGCTGCCCTTTCCCTGCACAATAATAATCCGTTCGTTTATATGCAGATTTGCAATTTTAAGGGAACAGGCTTCACTTATACGAAGACCACAGCTGTATATAAGCTCAAAAAGTGCCCTGTCCCTTATTCCAAGAAAAGTTGATAAATTAATGGAATCCAAAAATCTGTCAACTTCATCCAGAGAAAGAACTTTAGGAAGGTCGCAGGTTTCGTGGGGGCGCTCCAAAAGGAGAGCTGGATTTTCCTGCCAGACATTCTGTCCTACAAGAAAATTTCCAAACGCCCTCAATGCAGAAATATCTTTTGCAACAGTCCTTCCCTCAACCTTTTCTTCTTCTGTTCCCCCTGTTCTTCTTCTTGCAAAAAAGAAAACAAGTTCCTTTACAGAAACTTTAGCCAAAGGAATTTTTTCTTCATCAAGCCATTTTAAAAACAAACCGGCAGAACGAACATATGTTTCAGCACCATTTTCACTTAAGCCTTCAACTGTTCTAAGTTCTGTATAAAACTGCTTTAAAAGACCGACCACTTCCATAAATTATTTTTTTGTAAGGTCAATTGACCTTGGAAGTGTATTAAGCCGCCGGCATGCTGGAATAGTATAGTCTACAGGCTCAACCTGACTTTGTCTGTAGGAAAGCGTTCTTTTTTCAGGTTGACTGTAGCCGTCAAACAAAGAACCTAATCCCTGTTGATATTCTTCTGATTTTTTTGCAAGCTTTTCTTCATCTACAGACTCTTCTGTACAAAGTTCTTCCCTAAAAGAACTGTACATTACTTCAGACGGTCTAAGTACATTTTCAAAATCACCTATGTCAAGAATATTACTGTCATCCTTCTTAACTTCATCTTTTTTTACTTCATCTTTTTTATCGTTCTGAGCAACAGGAGCTTCAGAAACTTCTTCCTTTTGCTGAGGTGTAGAAGAATTAAAACCTGTAGCAATAACGGTTACAGAAATTTTGTCTTCCAGTTCCGGTTCAAGATACAATCCCCAAAGAATACGAACATCTTTATCGGCACTGGCTCTGATTATATCAGTTATTTCCTTACATTCTGTCATGGCAACATTTTTACCGCTTATTTTTACAAGAATATTTTTAGCCCCGTCAATATTTGTTTCTTCCAGAAGCCGGTTACTTATTGCGTTATGAGCAGCATCTACAGCCCTGTTTTCACCGCTGCCTTCTCCAATACCTAAAAGGGCATTTCCCTGACCTTTCATAACAGTTTTAACATCGTTAAAGTCTCTGTTTACAAGGCCTGTTTTTGTAATTATGTCAGATATTCCCTGAACTCCCTGACGCAGAATATCGTCAACCATTTCGAAAGCTTCTGCAACAGAAAGATTTTTCAATCCATCAAATTCAAAAACACGCTGGTTAGGAATAACAATAAGGGAATCAACTTCTTCCTTAAGTTTCATAATTCCTTCCATAGCAATACTCATACGCTTATACCCTTCAAAATCGAAAGGAGTAGTTACTACGGCAACTGTCAGAATACCAAGTTCTTTTGCAATTTTTGCAACAACAGGAGCAGAACCGGTACCTGTACCGCCTCCCATTCCTGCAGTAATAAAAATCATATCAGAACCTTCAAGAAGTTTTTTTAAAGCTTCAGATTCTTCTACAGCGGCAGCTTCTCCCAGTTCAGGATTCATTCCCACACCAAGACCATTTGTAAGTTTTTTTCCGATTTGAATTTTACAGTCAGCAAGCGAAATGGAAAGATGCTGAAGGTCTGTATTTATTGCAACAAACTGAACGCCTTCTATACCTTTCCTTACCATGCTGTTTACGGCATTTCCTCCTGCTCCACCACAACCAATTACTTTAATTTTTGCAGGACTAACAACCTGACCGGCATTTGCTTCAAAAATCTCCATATTTTCCTCCCAACCCCATTTTATAAATCAACACGCTTCAACGAAGCATGCCCTTTCAACTTAAAAACAATTCTTTTTTATAAAATTCCACATTTTGTTAAGTACACCATCAGATTTTTCTGATTTTATACTTCGTTTTACCGGCTTCCGACTAAAAATATGACTGCCAGAGGAACCTGTTACAAGACCAACCGCCGTTGCAAAATCAGGTCTTCTGTATTTTTCCTGCAATCCGCCTAAATCGCCCGGGAATCCAATTCTAACTGCACATGTTCCAAAAACATCCTGAGCCAGTTGAACAACACCCGGCATAAGTGCACCGCCACCAGTAAGAATTATGTTACCATCCAAAGTAGAATTTACCTTATTTACGATTTCTTCCCTTACCAGAGAAAAAATTTCCCTCATACGAGGTTCAATTATTCCAAAACAAATTTCCGATCGTCTGCAAACTTCAGGTTCCCGTCCGCCGGCTCCAGGAATAACGATTTCGCAGTCCTCCTCCAAAGCATCTGCCCAGCAGCAGCCGTAATCAAGTTTAATTTTTTCGGCAGTGGCCAGTGGAATTCCCCTTACAATGGCAATATCGTTTGTAACAAGATTTCCACCAACAGGAACAGATACATTGCAAATTGGCGCATCGTTATTGATTACAGTAACATCTGTTGTTCCGCCGCCTAAATCAATAAGCACAGAACCCAATTCCCTTTCATCCTGAAGCATGACGGCATTTGCAGCAGCAAGGGTTTTAAGCATTATACCGTCAATTTCGCAGCCAAGCCGTTCAATGCACTCAACAATATTTGCAACAACAGTTTTAGAAGCCAGAACAGTATGAACTTCAGCCTCCAGACGAACTGCTATATTTCCCAAAGGATTTCTGCAGTCCACAGTACCGTCTATTTTAAAATTCTGCGGAATGGAGTGAAGAAGCAGCTTGTCTTCTGGAATTTGTATTGCATTTGCACATTCCATTACTTTTTTTATATCATCATCAGTTATTTCTCTGGGACTTTTTCCGTGGGAAGAAATGGCAACGAGTCCTTTGTTATTCGTGCTTTCAATCTGGACACCGCCAATTGCCGCATAACAGGAAGTTACTTCATACCCGGCTTCCTGTTCAGCTTCTTCAATGGATTTTTTTATACAATCCATTACGCTGTCTCTATTTACAATAACGCCATTTCTGAGGCCAAAGGACGGTTTTTGTGCAACACCAATAATTTCAATTTTTCCGCCTTCCAGCACTTCACCTATTACAGTACGGACAAAACTCGAACCTAAATCCAAACCTACAATTATGTTGTTTATATTATTCAAGAGAATCCTCCGTTTTTACAGTAGAATAATGATATGAAATTGTGCCATAACGAAGATCTATTAAATCTACATTACCTTTAGACTCAATATTGCTAACCACATCCAAAGTAAGCAGCATTTTCTGCAAAGTTTTTTCATCAAGAACACGATCTGACACAACCTTCAGTTTCGACTGCACAGGAAACAGAACAATCTCGAAATTTCCATATTCTCTTGGCACAACATGGATTTCAGAAACAGCCTCAAAACACTCTGGATTTTCCTGCCGAATTGAAACAATCTGGTCAATCAAAACACTGTATTTTGAAGGAAGCCTCATACCTTCAGGAATATTTTCAACGGGAATTCCTGAAATAATCGGTACAGATGTGTTTATCGAAGAAGAAGACCGTACGGGGAATAATACTCCTTTTTTATCTATTTGAACAGGGACAGTCTTTTTTTCCGTATTAATAAATGTCATGGCAACAGGTTTCCGCTCCGTTACATTTATATAAACTTTATCCGGAAAAACCTTTTTCAATTCAACATTTTCTACGCCTGCAAGAGATGAAATTTTGGAGCAGACTTCAACTTCATTGAATTTTATAAAATTCTTTGCAAGGCTTTCGCCACAAAAATCAACCAAATCTTTTTCCGAATATGAGTTTAAACCAGAAAACCGAACATTTATATTTCCAAGACAAGGTACAATAAAAAAATATGTACATACTTCAACAAAAAGCAGTAAAAAAAGAACGATAAAAAGAATTTTTAAAACTTTTACCTTTACATCATCTTTTTTTCTGGTAGGAGTTATGTTCTCTGTATCAAAAAACGCTATATCACTCATAAATTTATATCCCCAACTGAATAAATTCCATTTTCATATTCGGCACTGCACCTTGATGCATTTACTATAAAACCGCACATTGCAAGCGTACACATCATTGAAGAACCGCCAGAAGAAAAAAACGGCAGCGGTATTCCTGTTGAAGGAAGTACACCGCCAACAACAGCAATATTCAACATCGACTGAAAAGCAATAGATGCCCCAAAGCCAAAAGAAGCCAATGCTGCAAAATAATCACCGCAAGATGTTGAAATTTTAAATATTTTATAAATGAAGTAAAACAGCAGGGCAAGATAAATAATAACGCCAAAAAGTCCCGTAGCTTCTGCCCAGCCTGCAAATACATAATCAGACTGAACTTCAGGCACATGAACAGCTTTTGTCATTCCAGAGCCAAACCCCTGACCGAAAATTCCTCCATTTGAAATTGCCTTTATTGAATTTGACATTTGAAAATTATAAGTCTGCTGATGGCTGTCTTTTGCCAGAAAACCGATAATTCTGTTCATCCTGTAAGGTTCCAGAAAAATCATAAGGCACACAACAGGAAGTCCAAGACCTGCCACAGGCAAAAACCACTTTAATTTTGCTCCGGCAGCAAAAAACATCAACAAACCGATAAAAAAAACAAAAAAGCATGTTGAAAAATCCGACTGAGCAAAAATAACCAGCGTAAAAACAACAAGACCTAAAATTGCACCGGCAATGTTTTTTTCTTCTGCCGGCAGTTTTTCCTGCTTGTCAAAAATATTGGCAAGATAAAGAACAGAAGCAAATTTTATAGCTTCAGAAGGCTGAAAAGTTGAAAAATAAGGCATCCGTATCCATCTTCTGGCTCCGTTTCTCGAAACACCAATACCGGGAACAAAAGTCAGCAGACAAAGAATTATGGAAGCAATAACAATAAAGGGAATAATTTTTCTTATTTTTTCCATTCCCATTACAGAAAACAGCAGAAAAAAAACTAACCCTGCAAGAGAACTTACAAGCTGCCGTTTTACAAAATAAAATGAACTTCCAAAACCAGATTCCCCTTTTGCCGCAGAACACAAATACAGGGTAACAAGACCAATACCCCACAAAATCATTACAAGAAGAATAAAACCCGTATCACTTTTTTTATAGGAGGAAACTGATTTTTCTGCAAAAAAATTAAAGTTATGCATCTATCTATTTTTCTCCCGTAAAATTTTCTTCAAGTTTGAGTATAAGCCTGTCCAAAGCAATACCGTGACTAGCCTTTAAAAGAATAAAATCCCCGCTGGATGCAAAATCCTTAATATGACGGGCGGCAAGTGCAATATCGGAATCAGTGTAAGTTGAAAAATATTCCATACGACAGGAAGAAGTGTTGTTTTTTTCAGCTTCTTTCCAGGCAAACTCCATTTCTCTGCCAATAAAAACAATCATCTGAACATGCGCAGACACCGCATCCCTTCCAATTTTTTCATGAGCAGTTTTTGAATTTTCTCCCAGTTCCAGCATATCGCCAAGAACCAGTATTTTTTTTCCGGTAAAATCAAGATCAGATACAAATTCAACAGCTTTTTCCATTGAATCTGGGTTCGCATTGTAGCAGTCTTCTAAAATTGTATAATTTCCTTTTCTTATACAGCTCCGCCCGCTTAAAGGCTTTACATCTTCAAGACCTGCGGCGATTTCCTCTGTAGAAAGGCCTAAAATTTCTGCAAGTTCAATCACTCCTAGAGCATTATAATAGTTATAGATTCCAGGCAGCTTAAAATGAACAGGCTTACCGTTTAATTTAAACTCACAGCCTTCTATACCGTTATCCTTTACAAATTCAATTCCCTTTTCATCGTTTTGACCATAAAAAATAACTTTTCCTTTTACGCCTGCGGCAAGAAATTCTGCATAATCGTCATTACCAGGAATTATGGCAGCTCCATTTTCTGGAATATGTAAAAAAATCTTTTTCTTTTCTTCTGCAATATTGTCTCTGCTTCCCAACCGACCTATGTGGGCAGTTCCTATATTAGTTATAATCCCGTACTGAGGTTTAAAAGTTTCGCACAACTCTCCGATTTCATTTTTTCTGTTCATTCCCATCTCAAGAACAGCCACCTGATGCTCTTTTCTTATTTCAAAACAAGAAAGAGGAAGCCCCGTTTCACTGTTTAAATTTCCTCTGTTGCATATAACATTGAATTTTTTACTTAAAACTGACTGGGCTATTTCCTTTGTAGTTGTTTTTCCACTGGAACCTGTTATGGAAATTTTTATAAGTTCAGGAAATTTTTCTACATATTTTCCCGCAGCTTTTTGAAGGGCAGTCAATGTATTTTCAACAAGTATAAAGGCTGTATCTGGATATTTTTTACACAACAAGCCATACCTTTCCACATTTTCGCCATAAGACTTTTTAGAAACAAAAATGACTTTTGCACCTTTTTCCAGTGCCTGCTCAATATAACCGTGCCCATCCTGAAATTCCCCCTCAAGAGGAACAAAAAGGCTGTTTTCCTTTACATTTCTGCTGTCCGTAACTACCGATGAAAAAAAGAAATTTTCCCTGCCGCCGCCAATAAATTTTCCGTCTGTAGCACAAAGAATTTCATCAAGAGATAAAAGAGAAGAATTTATATTTTCATTTGCATCTTGGTTTTTCATTTTAGTTTCCTTTTATTTCAATACGAACTATGTCTTTTGTTTCAGCTTTGTGCATGTTCAGTTCCTCTTCGGCAATTTTTTCTATGCGCTCAGAGCTGGAAAGCACACTTATGTCTGAAATAAGTTTTTTATTTTCTTCCACAAGTTCAACCTGTTTATTTTCCAGTTCCCTTATTTCTTTCTGCAGCTTTCTATACCGTCCTGTCTGCCATACTTCAAGTCCTAAAAGAAGTGGAATCAATATTGCTACTACAAAGGGAAGAATTTTAAAAATACGATTTCGTTTTCCGTTCATACTAATCCCACCCCTATTAACCTTTCAGAACCTGCATCACAGATTTTTCTTACAACACGAAGTTTTGCACTTCTGCTGGGAGAATTCATCATAATTTCATCAGGAAGCGGCTCCACAGGTTTTCTAGTTAAAATTTCTGCACATTTTTTTCCACCGCAGGAACAAACAGCCTGTTCTAAAGGACATACACAGCTTTTTCCAAGATTTCTAAAATAGTTTTTTACAATTCTATCCTCAAGAGAATGAAAAGTAATAATCCCCATTTTTCCGCCAGGCTCCAGAACATTAAATGCACTGTGAACAGCTTCCGGCAATCGCTTAAGTTCGCTGTTTACGGCAATTCTCAACGCCTGAAAAGTTCGTGTTGCAGGATGAATTTTTCCATGAGCATAAGAAGCCGGCACACAATTCCAGATAATTTCTGCCAGATTTTTAGAAGAACATATTTTTGAACTTTTACGGGCTTCTACAATACCACGGGCAATTCTTCTGCTGAATTTTTCATCACTAAAAAGATAAATCATGTCGGCCAGTTTTTCTTCAGGCCAGGAATTTACAATATCACAGGCACTTTCGCCATTTTCAAAATCAAGCCGCATATCCAAAGGTTCATCATACCGGAAAGAAAAACCTCTTCCGCTTTTTTCATAATGATAAACACTTATACCAAGGTCAAATAAAATTAAATTCGGCCGTTTTTTTTTCAAATCATAATTATCATAAAAATCGTTAAACCAGCCATTATAAAATTCAATCCGCGTAGAAAAGTGCTCAAGTCGTTTTTTTGCTTTTTCCTGAATATTTTTGTCCCGATCAAGGCCAATAATTTTTAACGATGGATATTTGTTTAAAAATGCCTCGCTATGACCGCCTTCTCCCAATGTTGAATCAATCATCAGGCAGTCATTTTCAAAACTTTCGCCCACTGGAGACAAATAATCAAGACATTCCTGCAGTAAAACAGGAGTATGAACAACTTCCACCGTAAACTCCACAATGTACTTCCGGCATAAAATCAACACCGGTTACTTTTAAAAGCTTATTTCTCCCAAAGCTTCGGCAGCATCTTTTAAATCTTTTTGATTTTCCGCTAAAAATTTGTCGTAAGTTTCTGCATCCCAAAGTTCAATGTACCTGTTAATTCCAAGCACAACACAATCTTTAGTCAAATTAGCATACTCACGCAAACTCTGAGGAATAGAAAGACGGCCTGACTTATCCAATTCCACATCCTGTGCAGGAGCAATAAAGCTTCTTAAAACAAGACGGTTTTTTCTGTCAAAGGGGGAAGCTGTTTCCATGATTCTAGAAGAAAGATTTTTCCATTCATCAAGAGTATAGAGCCAAAGGCAAGGATCAAAAGATTTAGTAACCATAAGGACACTTTTTTGACAGTCGCAGAACAGCTGGTTCCTTAACTTTGTCGGGAAAAGAATTCTTCCCTTTTCGTCTAAAGTATTGCGATATTCACCGGTTAAAAAATCCATACCACTTTTTTCCACTAAACTCCACTTTTTCCCACTTACAAAACATTTTAACGAATAAAATCATAAAGTCAACATTAAAACAGACCGATAAACAAAAAAAAATGATAAATACTTTTAACGAAACAAAACTTCACAACACCCTTAAAAAAATTTATGCTTTTGAAAAAAACGGAAAAACAGAACAGAAAATTAGAAATTACATTGCAGATGTAACCACCGAAAATAACGAAATAATCGAAATTCAAACATCAAATGTTTCAATTTTAAAAGAAAAATTAAATTTTTATCTGTCGGAAAACAAAAAAGTAACGATTGTTTATCCGGTTATCGAAGAAAAAACAATAGAAACACAAAATGAAACCTCCGCAGAAATCCTCTCAAAAAGAAAAAGCCAAAAGCAGGAAACAATTTACTCTCTTATCCGCCAGCTTACAGGACTTTCCACCTTTATTCCCCATAAAAATTTAACAATAGAGGCTCTTTTTGTTTCAGTAACGGAAATAAGAAAAAAAACAGATGAAAAACTGCAAAATAGAACAAATACCCGGCGATTTAAAAAAAATTATTTGATTACCGAAAAAAAACTTAATGAAATACGAAGAAAAACTCTTTTTAACACCCTGGACGATTATAAAAAACTGCTTCCTCAGAACACTCCAAACCCATTTACGCCGCCAGAATTAAAAAAAATAATTTTAAATCAGGAAGAATATAAAAGTTTAACAAAAAGATCCCGTAAAAACCTTGAAAAAAACATAGCCGTCACAATATGGTTTCTGGAAAAAATAAAAATACTCAAAAAAACACAAAAAAAAGGCCGCAGTTTTCTTTACACAATAGAATATTAAAGGGGCGGACAACCGCCCCTCGCTCCCAAGCCAAGTCACTCCAGAAGCCGCCACTTATACCGTGCCGGCTTCTTCCGCTTTGTTGTCTTGTACGCTACCCCACCGCCTGGGGCGTTGCCCCAAGCCCCACACCTTAAAAAAAAATAAAGCCTGCTTCTAAAAAAAAAGAAACAGGCCAAAAACAAACATTGCAGCAAGTTTATAATATTCCAGCCAGAATAAGCACTTAAACTGCAAAATTAAAAATTCTAAAAACTACCAGTCATCGTTAATATCATCTTCATCGCGATTTTCTATATCGTAAAGATCTGTAACAACTCTTAAATCGTCCAGATAAAGATAATACTGTCCCTTTGCAAGCATTGGATTACAATCAACACGGAAACCCAAAATACGAATACCAGGTTTTACACCATTGTATGCACTCTGCTGAATAATACCATGTTCTCCATCTGGAGTTGGAGGAACTGCAACAGTAAGTTTTTTCCAACCGCTAAAACCAAGATTTCCAAGGTAAAGCTCAAAATTATTACCAAAATAATCCTGAATAAGAACATACATATCATGATCCATATTTCTGCCGGCAACCCAGAGAGAAATAGTTTTTGTAACACCTTCAATAGGAATAGGACGAGTTGATGTAATATAGAAAGAATTTATGCCACGACGGAAAAATTCAACCTTAACACCTAAAACTTTTGAATCTTCAGCATCTTCCTCGCCTTTAAGAGGTTCTTTCATCATAGGACTTCCGTTAAAAAGCCTTGAAGAAATAATTCCGTAATCAGGAGAAATATGAGCATTCCAGGAACCTTCAACTTCAAAACGATCAACAGAAATCTGCCGAAGAGCCTGCTTTGCAGAATCTGCACCAATTACAGTTGGATCCGGCTCAGAAAGACTTGAAGTTTGACCAAAAGCAAAACCGACAACAGCCAAAGCAATTACAGCGGAAATAATTTTTTTCATTATTTTGCATCTCCCGTAGTTGAACTATTAGATTTTGAACTTGAATCACTGAATTCAATGTCTTTAAGCTCATAACCATCAAAAATATTACTTAAAGTATTTGTTGTGTATTTAAGCTGATCAAAGAAAATATTGAAATCATCAACATATTCATCAGGATCAGTACGAACACGGAAACCTACAAAAGTCATGGAAGTAGGACCGCTTCTAAGTCTGGAATGCTGACGAATGGAGGTAGGAACAGTAACAACAATGTTTTTCCAGCCGTTAAAAGCAAGGTTTCCTGCAGGAAGAGTATGAACACGGCCTTCTGCATCCCTTACAAGAAGATCAATAAAGTAAAGGTAGTTTGCACCCCAAACCCAGAAATCAATTTGTGTACATGTTCCTACGAACGGAATTTCGTAAGGTTTACCGTCAATTTCAGGATAAACTTCGAACCAGTTTTCACCTTTCCGTGCATAGCTTGTTTTTACACCAAGAACTTTAGGATTTAAATCTTTGTTACCTTTATTCAAGGCTTTAAGGGAGTTAGGCTGCCCGTCAAAATAATCCATTTTTGGAAAGCCGCCTTCCTTGTTTATAAAGCGGCTTGTCTGGATGTTCCAGGTCCACTCTTCAAGACCAGCCATCAGCTGATATGCATTTTTTTCACCGTTATTGTCAAAATCATCAACAATAAAAGTTTCTACTGCCCGACTGCTCGGCTGTGCAACCACTGGAACACAGAACACTGCAAGAAGAGCAAGACTTGTTAAAGCAACTACGCTTTTTTTCATCTAAAAACTCCTTGAAACGCGCCTGTCATAAAGCGCCGTTTAGTTATTGGTTATATTTCTCAAAATACTAAATAACATTTCAATTATATTTTTCTATTTCTGCTTTGTCAAACTCTTTATATTAAGTTTAAAAGAAGTTTTCCGCAGAAAAGAACAGTCTGAGCTGCAAAAAATCAATAATACCGGTTAAAATGCAAACAAGAACACAGTCCTGCCAGATCTCCACGATAAAAAAGATTTATCCATTATTTTTTAAGAGCAGTCAACCTGAACTTGATTTTCTTCCCTTATCAATTCATAATCTTATAAAAGTTAAAAACAAATGCTGGTCAAAATCGTCACCGGCATAATGCTTTTATTCTCTGCTTATATTCTATTATCATGGGAGATGCTATGACAAGTTACAAAGATCTCGGCCTTGTAAACACAAAGGAGCTTTTTGCAAAAGCTATGAAAGGCGGATATGCAATTCCAGCCTACAATTTCAACAACATGGAGCAGCTTCAGGCAATTATTCAGGCCTGCGTAGAAACTAAATCTCCAGTAATCCTTCAGGTTTCAAACGGTGCCAGAAATTATGCCGACAAATTCTTTCTGCGCAATATGGCGAGAGCTGCCGTTGAATATGCAGACGAACTGGGATACAAAATTCCTATCGTACTTCATCTTGACCACGGCTCAAGCTACGAACTGTGCGTTGACTGCATCGAAAACGGATTTTCATCTGTTATGATTGACGGGTCTTCGCTTCCATACGAGGAAAATGTAGCCCTTACAAAAAAAGTCTGTGAATATGCCCACAAATACGATGTTACAGTAGAAGGTGAACTTGGCGTTCTTGCAGGTGTAGAAGATGAAGTTTCTGCAGCAGAAAGCCATTACACAAAACCAGAAGAAGTTCAGGATTTTGTTTCTAAAACCGGCGTAGATTCCCTTGCCATATCAATCGGAACTTCCCATGGGCGATGCAAATTCACTCCAGAACAATGTACAAGAACTCCAGAAGGCGTTCTCGTTCCTCCTCCACTGGCTTTTGATATTCTTGAAGAAATAGAAAAAAAGCTTCCAGGTTTCCCTATTGTACTTCACGGTTCATCTTCCGTTCCTGTTGAATATGTTAAAATGATTGAACAGTTTGGCGGAAAAATTCCTGATTCCGTAGGAATTCCAGAAGAACAGTTACGGAAAGCTGCAAAATCTGCCGTATGCAAAATCAACATCGATTCAGACGGAAGGCTTGCAATGACTGCCGTTATCAGAAAAGTTTTTGCAGAAAAACCAGAAGAGTTTGACCCAAGAAAATATCTTGGTCCTGCCAGAGACGAACTGAAAAAAATGTACGCAAGAAAAAACATAGAAGTTTTAGGTTCTGCAGGTCAGGCATAATTCGTAAAAAAAAGGCTGTCTTAAGTAAAGTTGATTACTTTCTAAGACAGCTTTTTTTTGTTGTTAGAGTTTCATCTCATGAGCACCAGTTTT
>CAMAFU010000015.1 GCA_945833725.1 uncultured Treponema sp. | reverse complement strand
GTAGTGCTAATAGCACGGTTTTGCACTGAACAGTCGCGACTGGAAGCCCCTGTTTTAAATTATATTTTATAATGCGGCAGCCCTAACTTCGTTTTCCCCCTGCCGAAAGAAAAAACATCCGTCTTGTAAAATATTCCAATTCTGTAATAATATGGCGGTTGCGGCAAGGATAGAAGCCACGCGAAGCGTCCTTTATGCAGGACTTTAGGCCTGTGTAAAGGATGGAGCGTCAGCGGAATGGCGGATAGCCTGTTTTTTGCAGGCGCGGAACGCAAGTGAAGCAGGGCAAAAAGCCGCCCTATATGAAATTTGACTTTTTACGGAATATTCTATGCTTATTGACACCCATCTTTCCAAAAAGCCCGGTATTTACGGTCGGAAAATTTTTTTTCTTTATCCGGGGTTTGCACTGAATACAAATATTATTCTGCGGTTAAGGGAACAGGAATTTGAGCTTTACAAACTGGAAGAATACAGAAAATTAAAATGCCTTTTGGAAAAATATCCTGATTCCATTGTCCTTATTAATCTTGACTCCCAGAATTCCATTAATGTCTGGTTTAATTTTATAAAATATTTTGAACAGTCACCAAAATTCAGTCATGTTTCTTTCGGTGTTTTTACTGACAAAATTCGGGAAGCTGATGAAGAAAGATATACAAAAGCCCTTAAACTTGAAGCAGGTTTTTACTCTCTTTCCAAAACTTTCGGTGAAATTATGGACTGTCTTATGATTAAGCTGGAAGAATTGAAAGCCAAGGGGTGCAGGCAGTTTTTATCAATGAACTGTGCAGAAGACAAAGGTTCTGAGTGTTATTTTGTAAGCGGAAATATGATGTATAAAATGAAACTTCTGGATATAAGTTCAATAGGATTGGGCATGAAAGTTCCCGGGAAATATGTTCAGGTAATGAAGCCGGACAGTGTAATACGGGGTCTTACCCTTGTTCTGGGAACAAAACAGCTTAAAGTCAATGCAAGAATTCACGCCACCAGACCGGAAGAAGACGGTGTTTATGCCCTTTTAATTTTTACACCGGAAACACCGGATAATTTCAGGAATTTTGTAAGAAATTATATTTACGAAGAAATTCAGCAGCGTCTTGGAGCAGAGTGTCTTTCCCTTGAATGGGATAAAAATGAATATGTAATTGCCCCTCCGGAAGAATAGTTTTTTAGTTGTAAACAGGCACTAAAAGCCGGCGGAAGATTTTCTTCAAGAGAGTAGCACTTTCTTTTGTAAGGCTTAAAAGATTGTCATAGGGGGTGTGAAAAAGTCTCCACGTTGTCGGCATTTTTTCCAGATACTTAAACCGGAAATCTTCGTTTTTTTCTATCTGTCTGTTCATTACGGCTTTTTCCAGATTTTTGTCGTTCATAAGGTTTTTTAAATAAAAGGAAACTTCATTTTCGGGAAGAAAAGTTATTTGAACGGCAGGAATCCCCGAAGCTAAAAATCCTGCATTATCGCTGTAAGGAACTGGAAGAATCATATATTTTGATGGAGAAATTTCCGACAGAATATTTGAAGCCCTTGTGTAAAGAGCAGAAAAATCTCTTACAAAAATAGAATTTCTGGATGTAAAAGAAACCGGCATTGTATTTTTTGCAAGAACTGCCACATTTCCCCTGCCACAGGAATCGAAAACAAAAACATTATTTTTATCAAAAGACCAGTTTTTAAATTTTTGAGCCAGAGTATATGACCCCTGCTCAAACACTCCGTTTTTTCCTTTTTCTTCGCCGTCAGTAAAAAAAATTCGTATGTTGCTGAAAATTCCTTTTTTTGCCCGCTCAAGTATTTCTTTGGCAAAATCTGCGGCTACAAGACAGGCCAAACTGTTATCGTTGGCACCAGGACTGTTTTCCACCCTGTCGTAGTGAACGGCAATAACATTTATTTTGTACTGAGGGTTAAAGGCTTCCGGAGGGAAATTAACAAAAAGATGTTTGTGGCCTTCCAGACAAATTACAGAAGAATCCACCCCATAAGACAAAAGCCTTTGCTGAAGAAACAAAAGCCTGTCTGTTTCTGGAGAGAGAAACTGCTGGATATTTTCTGGAAAGTCCGGCATAACCTAACCGTTTAAAGCAGAAAGCGGCAATGGCTGAGGGGATTTTGTTGCACCGTCCAGTTTAAGATATTCTTCCAAAAGTTCTTTTTGCCTTGACGACATTTTTACAGGAACCTGAACGACAATTTTTAAATACAAATCGCCTTTTCGGTTTCCATTTATAATAGGAACGCCTTCGTTTTTTATACGGAGCATTTTTCCGTTTTGAGTTCCCGCCGGAAGTTTGAAATCGATTTTTTTGCCGTCAAGGGTTGTAATTACAATTGTATCGCCTAAGGCAGCCTGAGCCATTGTAACAGGAATGGCACAATACAAATCCTGACCGTTTCGTACGAAATTTGGATGAGAATCTACATGAAGAACAATTATAAGATCCCCGGAAGGTCCTCCGTTTTTACCGGCATCGCCTTCACCATGAATTGCAATTCTTTTTCCGTCATCAACACCGGCTGGAATTGTAAGGGTAACCCGTTTTGATTTTTCTTCTACACCAGTACCACGGCATTTTGAACAAGGCTTGTCAATTACAGAACCTTCTCCCCGACAGTCAGGACATGTCTGCTGAACTGCAAAAAAGCCTGCCTGACGACGGATTTGACCGGCACCTCCACAAGTTGGACAGTTTTTTCTTGAACCGCCGGCAGCAGCCCCAGAACCTCCGCAAAGGGAACATTTTTCGTTATGAGAGAATTTTATATCTGCCTTTGTTCCGTAAACGGCATCTTTAAAGGAAATATCTAGGTCGTAGCGAAGACTCTGCCCCTGCTGAGGAGCATTTGGACTAGCCCGTCTGGAAGAAGAACGACCGCCGCCAAAAATTCCTTCAAAAATATCGGAAAAACCTCCGCCCATGCCGCCAAACAAATCACTGAAATCGTGGAAAGCATGACTATTTCCAAAACCGCCTCCGCCGAAACCGGAATTTCCATCTACACCGGCAAAACCATACTGATCGTAAAGCGGACGCTTCTGATCGTCGGAAAGAATTTCGTAAGCTTCTGTAGCTTCTTTAAATTTTTCTTCCGCTTCTTTATCGCCAGGATTTCTGTCGGGGTGATACTTTACAGCCAGTTTTCGGTACGCTTTTTTTATTTCGTCGGCAGAAGCACCTTTGTCAACTCCAAGAACTTCATAATAATCTCGTTTAGCAGCCATAATTACGCCTTTTATTTAACAGATTTTAAAATCAAAAACTGTTAAAAAAAATAAAATATTAATGTCATTTAAAACCAACAAACCTCGATGCAATCGCTCGAGGCATGTCGGGTGTAAGAAAATACAGCAGTTTTAAAACCGGCACTTAATAAAAACCGTATAAAAACTGCTGCATAAAATAAAACTAATTGTCGTGCACTTCAAAATCCACATCGTCTGCAGAACCTTTGTTAAAGGTGCTGTTTGCATCATTTGAAGAACTTTCGTTTCCCTGAGCCTGAGAAGCATCTCCAGGATTAGCCTGAGCATTTCCCGCAGCCTGAGCATTCTGCTGTTTGTAAACTTCTTCGGCAATTTTGTAAGAAGCCTGCTTTAAGTTTTCTGTCTTTGCCTTAATGTCTTCAACATTCTGACCTTCAAGAGCCTTTTTAAGTTCGGCAACAGCATCTTCAATAGCTTTTTTATCGGAATCTTTTACTTTGTCGCCTAATTCTTTTACGCTCTTTTCAGTAGCATAAATAAGGCTGTCGGCTTCGTTACGAACATCAATGGCTTCACGCTGTTTTTTGTCGGCTTCTGCATTGGCTTCTGCATCTTTTACCATGCGGTTGATTTCATCTTCAGAAAGACCAGAAGAAGATGTAATCTGAATATGCTGTTCTTTACCAGTTCCCAGATCTTTTGCAGAAACATGAACAATACCGTTGGCATCAATATCGAAAGTTACTTCGATTTGAGGAACGCCCCGTGGAGCTGCAGGAATTCCAACTAAATCAAAATTACCGAGGGTTCTGTTCTGTGCAGCCATTTCCCGCTCACCCTGAAGAACATGAATTGTAACAGCAGTCTGACCGTCTGCAGCAGTAGAAAATACCTGACTCTTTTTTGTAGGGATTGTTGTATTTCTTGGGATAAGTTTTGTCATTACTCCGCCCATAGTTTCAATACCAAGAGAAAGAGGAGTTACATCAAGAAGAAGAACATCCTTTACATCTCCTGCAAGTACACCACCCTGAATTGCAGCACCCACAGCAACAGCTTCATCCGGATTTACACCTTTAGAACCTTCTTTTCCGAAAATCTGCTTAACGATTTCCTGAACTTTTGGCATACGGGAAGAACCGCCTACAAGAAGAACTTCGTCAATTTTGTCTGCTGTAATGCCGGCATCTGCCATAGCCTTTCGGCAAGGTTCCTTTGTGCGTTCAAAAAGATTGTCTGTCATCTGTTCAAACTGAGCACGAGTTAAAGATTTCTGGAGGTGTTTTGGACCTGTTGCATCGGCTGTAATAAACGGAAGGTTAATGTCTACAGTTGTCTGGTTTGAAAGGGCAATTTTTGCTTTTTCTGCTTCATCCCTAAGACGCTGCAATGCCATAGGATCGTTGGAAAGATCGATTCCTGTATCAGCTTTAAAACTGTCAATAAGCCAGTTTACAATAGCCCTGTCCCAATCATCGCCACCAAGGTGAGTATCGCCGTTTGTAGCTTTTACTTCAAAAACACCGTCACCAAGTTCGAGAATGGAAATATCAAAAGTACCGCCACCAAGGTCGTAAACGGCAATTGTTTTTTCTGTTTTCTGATCTTTATCAAAACCAAATGCCAAAGAAGCGGCTGTAGGTTCGTTAATAATGCGCTTTACATCAAGACCAGCAATTTTTCCTGCATCTTTTGTAGCCTGTCTCTGGGCATCGTTAAAATAAGCAGGAACCGTAATTACAGCTTCTGTAACTTCCTGACCAAGATAATCTTCCGCAGTCTTTTTCATTTTCTGAAGAATGAAAGCAGAAATTTCCTGTGGAGAAAACTGTTTCTGAGCTCCGTTTTCTGTAACTTCAATGCGAACATCCTGACCGTTATCTTTAATTGTGTAAGGAAGTTTTGTTGCTTCCCCTGAAAGTTCGCTGTATCTGTGTCCAATAAGACGCTTTACAGAATAAACTGTATTTTTAGGATTAGTAACCATCTGGTTTTTGGCAGGAGCACCAACAATTCTTTCTCCTTTTGCCGTAAAACCTACGATAGAAGGAGTTGTTCTTCCACCTTCTGAGTTCTGAATGACAACAGGCGTTCCGTTTTCCATAACGGCAACACATGAGTTTGTCGTTCCAAGATCAATACCAATAATCTTTCCCATTTTATTTACCCCCAATAAAATTTTGTGTAAAAACCGGAAAGCAAAAACTGATTCCGGTTATATAAAAAAGTAGCTCCCTTAATGTATTTTCAAAAACTTTAAGGTGCCCCTAAAAACAGCAGTTTTAAATTTTATTTTTCTTTCGGTTTTACAACCATTACTTTTGCATGACGGATAACTCTGTCTTTAAGTTTATACCCTTTAAGGTAAACTGCAGCCAGTTTTTCCTCTTCAACATCACCTTCCTGCATACCGATGGCTTCGTGCAGGTCTGGATCAAAGTTGTCTCCTTCTTTTCCGTAACCTACAAGCTCATATTTATTTTCCAGCATGCTGACAAGAGATTTGTTAATCATCTTTATGCCGTCTACAATGGACTCAGCTTCCTTAACACCTTTGGCAGCTTCCAAAGTTCTGTCAAAATTATCAAGGCTGTCCAAAAGATCGGACAAAAGATTTGCATTTGCATAGGCAACAGCTTCATCTTTCTGCTGCATCATTCTTTTGCGCCAGTTATCGTTTTCTGCAGCCTTGTAAAGAGCCTCTTTTTTTAAATCTTCAATCTGCCGCTCAAGTTCTGCAATTTTTTCTTCCGAAGTCTTTAACTCAGTCTGTCCGGAAGATTCCTCTTTTACAGATTCATCAGCCTTAGAAGCTTTTCCACCGTCTGTTTCTGAAGTACCGGTTTCTGCAGCTGCATCCCCGTCTTTTTTCTGTTCTTCTGATGTCTGACCTGCTTTTGATTCAGGAGTTTCATTATCAACTGTTTTTTCGTTTTCCATACTATAAAATTACTAATTTCCTCATAAAATCGTCAATAAAAAATCAAAAAAAAACATAAAATCCTTCTGATTTTCAGCAATACCTGTATTCAGGACCGTCTTTTCCGCAAAAAACCTTTATCCGGCTTATTTCCATAAAAGAATTTTCAAAAAAAGACTGAATGTTAAGGCTTGAACAACTGAGTATTTCTTCCGGATTGTAAGACATTTCAACTTCGCTTTCTTCACCTTCTGCATAACAGCGGCTGAGAGCTCCGTTAAGCTGAACAATATTTTTTACCACAGGAAAAAGCTGTCCTTTATTTTTTTCTTCGTATTTGAATTTTAAAAAATCCAGTTGCATCAATTCCAGCTGTCTGTGATTTTCCCTAAGTTCAAAATAATTTTCCCATATATTCCAGTGATTATACTTCTGCCACTGAAAAAAATCCTCAAAAAATACAGAGGGCGAAATTTTTAATGGGGCCAAAACAGACAAAAACCAAGTAACACTGCGCCCATAACTGTAAAAAATACTGCATGCCAAAGCAACTTCTCTGGAACGCTTTATATCCTGAGAAGAATATGTACGGCTGTTTACAGGTTTTGCTAGGATCCCTTCTGCTTCCAGCTGCGGAAAATCAATATGGTTTGGATAAAGGGAAACGGCAAAATCAAGACGATTAAAAAAAAGCTTTATTCCATCTCCGCACCCAAGGGCAAATTTCATTTCAAATCCAAAAACAAGCCCCATTGTGTTAAGCATTTTTGCCCGTCTGCTAAAAAATTTTCTGTCAAAAAGATAGGAATCTCCTCTAAATTCGCCGTTAAAGTCAATCTCCAGAGTACAAAAAAGACGGGAACAAGCTTTGCACACTTCCATATCAAGAATTTCCGCCTGAACAGGAAGGACAAGCAGAATATCCGGGGCTTTTTTTTGAAAGGAATTTAAAAACCTTAAAAGTTTTTCTTTGTTTTTAAGGACACTTTCATCCTGAAGCGTAAATTCCGTTATACCTTTTTCTTTAAGGGAAGAAAGACATGTTTTCAGTTCCTCTCCCTTAAAAAAAAACTCAGTGTTATTTTTATTCATGACAAAATTACAGCAGAACTATAAAAGGAATATGCCGTGTTCCATACAGTCCCGGCGCATTTTTTCAGGCCAGATGGAAACCTGAATTTCCCCAATATGAGCTTTTCTAAGAAGGAACATGCAAAGGCGGCTTTGACCGATTCCTCCTCCCATAGTAAGGGAAAGCTCCCCATTTAAAAGTTTTTTGTGAAATTCAAGATTTTTTCTTTCCGGGCAGCCCCTTTCTTCCAGCTGAAGATTTAAACTTTCAGGACTTACGCGAATGCCCATGGAAGAAAGTTCAAAAGCACTTTCAAGAACAGGATTCCATACAAGAAGATCTCCGTTAAGCCCTCTAAAGCCTTCTTCATTAAGGGAAATCCAGTCATCATAGTCTGGAGCTCGGCCGTCATGAATGGAACCGTCGGAAAGTTTACCGCCTATACCTATAATAAAAACGGCTCCGAATTCCTTTGCAGCAATATTTTCCCGCTCTTTCGGAGTTTTATCGGGATATTTTTTTTGAAGTTCATCTGCATAAACAAAGGTAACATTTTCCGGCAAAACAGGTTTTATTGAATCGTACCTGTCGTAAATGTAAAATTCCGTATGCTTAAGGCAGGCGTAAATTTTTTTAACAGTTTCCTTCAAAAAGGCAATATTTCTGTTTTTTTCGTCAATACAGGCACACCAGTCCCACTGATCAACATAAAGGGAATGAATGTTATCCAGTTCTTCATCGGCCCTTATAGCATTCATGTCGGTATAAATGCCAAAACCCGGAGCAAGATTCATTTCCGAAACCTTTACCCTTTTCCATTTTGCAAGGGAGTGGACAATTTCTGCAGGAGCATCGTTCAGGTCTTTTACAGGAAACCTTACAGCCCTTTCCACACCATTTAAATCATCATTAAGCCCCCTGCCGCTTTCAAGAAAAAGAGGAGCCGTAACCCTTGTAAGATTAAGAGCCGACGACAGCTGTCCCTGAAAAAAATCCTTTACCATAACAATGGCATGTTCCGTTTCTTTAGAACCCATTAAAGACTTATAGCCTTTGGGAAACTGAACTTTTGACATAATATACCTTCCTCACCCTTATTTTACCGTTTTCGATAGAAGAAAATCAATTATCAGTATAAAATGAAAAAAGGAGGGAGAAGTCTCTCCCTGCGCGTCCACTAAAGTTGGCCGCTACCCTCTCTCCTAGGGCTCTGCCCTAAAACCCGTAATTTTTTCTACACTTTGGAGGATACAATGGCTTCAACAAAAAGAACCGGTACAAAAAAAAGAAAAACAAAAAAATCAAAAAAACAGGCAAAAAGAATAATATTTTTCATACTGTTTATTGTACTGGCAGTTTTTTTATTTTTTTACAGAACGAATCCGGCATTTCAGGCAAAAGTGGATTCAACAGTACAAACAGCAGTTACCTTTACAGATTCCATACTTAACCCGGAAAGTACAGAACAAACAACAACTTCCCAAACCCAACAAACCACAACTCCACAAGAGTCAACATCCGCAGCAGCCGTTACAGAAAGTGAAACTGTTTCCGAAAACGGTCTTATACTTCTTTCCAACATTCTTGCAAAACCTGTATGCCCGGCACAAAACCACGCAGCAGACCATGAACTTAGGGATTATCAGCACTATTCCATCTGTTACCGGGAAAGTTATGAACAGGCAGAATGGAGTGCCTATATGCTGGACGACAGCCAGCTTGTAAAAAATGCCGGACGCTCAGACGATTTTAGGCCAGATCCTCAAATTTCCACCGGGTCTGCCACACTGGCCGACTACAAAGGTTCCGGCTACGACAGAGGGCATCTTTCACCGGCAGCCGATTTTTCGTTCAGTCAGGAAGCCATGAGCGAAACATTTTACATGAGCAATATGAGTCCACAGGCAGGCGGATTTAACAGAGGCATCTGGAAAGATCTGGAAGCAGAAGTCAGGGAATGGACAAAAAAATTCGGACGGATTTTTGTTGTTTCCGGCCCTGTTCTTGATGAGCCGGCAGAATCTTACGAAACAATCGGTAAAAACAAGGTTGCCATACCAAAATATTATTACAAGGTTCTACTGGCACCCCTTTACGCCGACGAAGAAGACAGAGCTTCCAAAGATGATTCAAAAAGCCTTACAGGAATTGCATTTATTTTTCCAAACAAAAAACTGGACGGTTCTTTTTTTGACTATACTGTTTCTATTGACGAAGCAGAAAAATCAACAGGAATAGATTTTTTTGCCTCATTAAACGACGACATCGAAAATAAAATTGAATCGACTTTCGACATAGAATTATGGAAATAACCGAGCTGCAGCAGGCTGTCAGGGCCTTCCGCATTATAAATTGATGAGAAAAATTGGGGCGCGAAGGAGCGAATGGTCAGGGCAAAAACATCTTGATTTAAGGTTTATTACAAACTTTGAATCAGAATGTAGTGCTAATAGCACGGTTTTGCACTGAACAGTCGCGACTGGAAGCCCCTGGTTAAAATTATATTTTAATGCGGAAGCCCTGAGCAGCCTTGTATGTTCATATTGCCTAGAAGTTCTTATTTCATTATTATGTCAAGATGTGATTTGTTTTTAAGGAAGTGTTTTTCTTACGGAAGGCACAGTTTTGCGTTGCAATTTTCCTTAAATCAGCATAATAAATGTTTTTATTGGAGTCATAAAATGGCAGATATTTACGACACATTCCGTGACATCGGTATTATTCCTGTAGTTGCAATCGAAGATGCTTCTAAAGCTGCAAACCTCGCTCATGCCCTCGTAAAAGGCGGTCTTCCTGCTTCTGAAGTTACATTCCGCACAGCATGTGCAGCAGAAGCCATTGCCGAAATGGTAAAAGCTGAACCAGATATGCTCGTTGGTGCAGGAACTGTTCTTAATGTTGAACAGGCAGAAAGAGCTGTTAAAGCAGGTGCAAAATTCATTGTTTCTCCAGGATACAATCCAGATGTTGTTGACTGGTGCATCAAAAACAATGTTCCTACAATGCCTGGTATTTCAAACCCGTCAGAAATTACATCATGTATCAACAAAGGTGTAACACACCTTAAACTTTTCCCTGCAGAACGCAAGGGCGGATACAAAATCATCGACGATTTTGCAGGTCCTTTCCCACAGTGTACATTTATGCCTACAGGCGGCGTAACTACAGAAAATGTAGGTGAATACGCAAAACGCAAGAACATTCTCTGTATGGGCGGAACATGGATGGTTAAAAAGCCTCTTATCGAAGGCGAAAAATGGGATGAAATTACAGAAATCTGTAAAGGTGCCGTAAAAGCCATGCATGGTTTTAAAGTTACTCATGTTGGAATCAACACTAAAGACGAAAACGATGCAAACAATGTTGCAGATATGTTCGCTCTCTTTGGTCTCGAAAAGAAAGTTGGAAATTCTTCAATTTTCTCATCTTCCGAAATTGAAGTTATGAAAGGTGCAGGACGCGGTACAAACGGTCATCTTTCAATTCAGTGCAATAACATTGAAAGAGCTTTAGGTTACCTTAAACAGTTTGGTTTCAACGCTGTAGCCGGAACAGAAAAATACACAGGTAAAGAAGGTTCACCTCTTAAAGTTGTTTACCTGGACAAAGAAATCGGCGGATTTGCTGTTCATCTTGTTCGTGCATAATTTTTCTGTAAATCAGGTTTTATAAAAACACCCCCGAAGGTGCATACCGTTTTGTCCGGTATTGTTCTTCGGGGGTATTTTTTATCTGCAGAAAAGCAGAAATACTTTTACTTTTCAGAAGAAAAAACAAGTCCGTTTTGATCTGTAGAAATGCAAACCGTACTGTTTTCCATGAATTTTCCTTCAAGAATCGACTTTGCCAGCGGATTTTCAACATAATTCTGGACAGCCCTTTTTATCGGGCGGGCACCAAAATCAGGATTATATCCATACTGAACAAGGCGGGAAACAGCATCGTCAGAGTAGGCAAGTTTTATTCTTCTGTCTTCCAGCCGTTTTTTCAGTTTCTCCAGTTGAATTTTTACAATGTTTCCAACAGCATCTTTGCCCAGCCTGTTGAACATTACAATTTCATCAATCCGGTTAAGAAACTCAGGGCGGAATTTTGTCTTTAAAAGGCCGTCAATTTTTTCCTTTATTTCATCAGACACTTTTTCATTTTTTAAGGTATTTTCATCTTGAGAAAGAATCAGTTCGCTTCCCAGATTGCTTGTCATTATTATTATTGTATTTTTAAAATCTACAACTCTTCCCTGACCGTCAGTAAGCCTTCCGTCATCAAGAACTTGGAGAAGCACATTAAACACATCTGGATGGGCTTTTTCAACTTCATCAAACAAAATTACGCTGTATGGCCGGCGGCGTACGGCTTCTGTAAGCTGCCCGCCCTGATCGTAGCCTACATATCCTGGAGGGGCTCCAATAAGTCTGGACACGCTGAATTTTTCCATATATTCAGACATATCTATACGAGTCAAAGCCTTTTCATCGTTAAAAAGAAAGTCGGCAAGCGTTTTGGCAAGTTCTGTTTTTCCCACACCTGTAGGTCCAATAAACATAAAGCTGCCTAAAGGTCTGTTAGGATCATTTAATCCGGCTTTATTTCTGCGGATTGCATCACTTACAGCACAAACAGCTTCGTCCTGGCCTATAACACGCTGATGCAGAACAGATTCCAGCTGAACATACTTCTGTTTTTCGCTTGTCATCATTTTACTTAAGGGAATTCCTGTCCAGGAAGAAACTACACGGGCAATATCTTCTTCGGTAACTTCCTGCCTTAAAAGAGAATTATTCTGACTCTCCTTTGTTTTTTCGTCATTTTTCTGACTTTCTGCAAGCTGTTTTTCAAGATCCGGAATAATTGAATATTTTAACTCCGCAGCTTTTTCAAGATTTCCTTCCCTTGTAAATTTTTCTTCTTCAAAACGGGCAGAATCCAGTTTTTCCTTTAACTTTCTTGTTTTATCAATCTGGGACTTTTCATTCTGCCATTCCAGCTTCATTGCATTTCTTGCTTCCGTAACTTCAGAAAGTTCTTTTTCCAGTTTTTGAAGCCGCTCAAGACTTGCCTCATCATCTTCTTTTGCAAGAGACTGTTTTTCTATTTGAAGCTGAAGAATTTTACGCTCAAGCTGATCCAGTTCCACAGGCTCGCTTTCTATTTCCATTTTCAGGCGGCTTGCAGCTTCATCAACAAGATCAATAGCTTTATCCGGCAGAAAACGGTTTGTAATATATCTGTCAGAAAGTTCTGCTGCTTCCACAAGGGCTTCATCGTTAATTTTTACACCGTGATGAATTTCGTATTTATCCCTTAAACCACGCAAAATTGCTATTGTATCGGCAACTGTAGGCTCAGGACAGTAAACCTGCTGAAACCTCCGTTCCAAAGCAGAATCCTTTTCAATATATTTTCGATATTCATTAAGTGTTGTAGCACCGATTGCCCTAAGTTCACCTCTTGCAAGTGCAGGCTTTAACAGATTTGAAGCATCCATACTGCCTTCACCTGCACCAGCCCCAACTATAGTATGAAGTTCATCAATAAAAAGTATTATTTGACCTTCGCTTTTTCTTACAGCCTCAACAACAGCTTTAAGCCGCTCTTCAAATTCGCCGCGGAATTTTGCTCCGGCCACAAGACTTCCCATATCAAGGGCAAGAAGCCTTTTATTTTTAAGGCTTTCAGGAACATCTCCGCTGGCAATACGACAGGCAAGCCCTTCAGCTATTGCAGTTTTACCAACCCCCGGTTCACCTATAAGCACAGGATTATTTTTTGTGCGGCGGACAAGAACCTGCATTACACGGCGGATTTCTTCATCCCGACCGATAACAGGATCAATTTTATCCTGACGGGCTCTGGCTGTTAAATCCGTACAGTACTTTTCCAATGCCTCTATTTTGCTTTCTGGATCTTGACTATCTATAGTTTCGTTACCCCGGACAGATTTTAAACTTTCCAAAACGGTCTTTTTTGTTATGCCGGAATTCCGAAGAAGCTCTCCTACCCTGTCGTCTGATTCTGTCATAGCAAGAAGAAGATGCTCAACTGAAAGATATTTATCTTTTAACTCTGCCATTGCTTTTTCTGCTTTCGCAAAAACTTTTTGAGCCGCAGGGGACAGATTCAACTGAACATTTCCGGTAACCTTTGGAAACGAATCCATGTAATTCTCAAGTTTTTCTTTTAAAGATGAAACATTTACACCGATTCGTTCAAGAACAGGCTTTATCATTCCGTCTTTCTGGTTCAATAGAGAAAGAAGAATATGTTCAAGACCTATTTCGCAGTGATCATTCTGCTGAGCAAGAGAACCGGCATTTTCTATTGCGTCCTGTGTTTTTAAAGTCAACTGATTAAAATCCATTTGTTTGCCTCCATTTTTATAATCAAAGCATTAAAAATCAGTGCTTTCTGTCTAAAGATAACCATTTTTTTATCTAACGGCAATTTTTTCGCAAACAGCAGCTGTAGATTTTTTTACTGCGGATTTATAAAATTCACTGTAAAGAATGTTTATTCAGCAATCATAATCATTTCGATGTATAACTTTTTATTCAGGAGCAATACCATGGTAAAGCACATTATTCTTTGGACTTTAAACGATATGGAAAAGGACAAAAAAGAAACAGTTAAGCAGGAAATAAAAAAAAGCCTTGAAAGCCTTAACGGAAAAATTCCAGGCCTTATTGACCTTAAAATAACGGCGTCAGAACCCCTTTCTTCCTCTACGGCAGATTTAATGCTCGATTCAACTTTTGAATCCCCCGAAGCCTTAAAAAATTATTCAATTCATCCGGAACATACGGCTATTGCAAATTCAAAAGTCCGGCCATATACAAAACTACGATCATGTCTCGACTTCCAGTTTTAAAAAAGTTAAGGTGAACAGAATCTTTATGTTGAAATAATTTGTATTAACGACCCGACAGAGATTTTTTCCAGCGGGAAACAAGGGTCAGTGCCTGTATCGGAGTAATATTTTCCACATCACATGAAAGAATTTCATCGAGAATAAGTTCTTCATCAGAAAAAAGCCCCGGCACTACAGGTTGAACTGATTTTTTCTGGCTTTCAAGGGAAGTTTCAATTTTAACGGAAAGAGTTTCCCCTGCCGTTTCCTGAAGTTTTGAAAGAATCTGTTTTGCCCTGTCAATTACCTGGCTTGGAACACCGGCAAGAGATGCTACATGAAGCCCATAAGAATTCTCACTGGCACCGTCTTTTATTTTCCGAAGGAATACAATATTATTCTGAGTTTCCGATACAGCCATGCACTGCAATTTTAATGCAGGATGAATCATTCTTGTTAATTCATGATAATGGGTTGCAAACAAAGTTCTGCATTTTATTGTGTTTAAAAGATATTCGCTTATGGCCCAAGCAATAGACAATCCGTCTTCTGTAGATGTTCCCCGCCCAACTTCGTCCATTATTACAAGGGATTTTTGAGTTGCAGAGCGGAGAATATTTGCTGTTTCCGTCATTTCAACAAGAAAAGTTGATTCCCCTCTGGCAAGATTATCGCTGGCACCTACCCGGCAGAAAATTCTATCAACTATGCCAAGATGGGCTTTTTCAGCAGGAACAAAGGAACCTGTCTGAGCCAAAAGGGATATAAGAGCATTTTGACGCAAAAAAGTACTTTTTCCGGCCATATTAGGACCTGTAATTAAGTCGAAGGAAGTTGAACAGTCTTCGCAAAAATCACTTGGCGAACATATAAAAAGGTCGTTCGGCACAAATTCTCCATGAGGCAGATGATGTTCAACAACAGGGTGACGACCATCCTTTAATTTAAAAAAAGTTGAATCATCAACAACAGGGCGTGTCCAATTATGAATTACTGCAGAATCAGCAAGGGAAGAAACCACATCAATATAGGCGATTTCTTTAGCTGTATGAAGAAGATATTCAATTTTTGTTCCAATATTTTTTCTTACTTCAATAAAAAGTTCCTTTTCCAGTTCAATAATTTTTGCAGCAGACTCCAGAAGTTCTTTTTCTAAATCCATAAGTTTTTGAGTTGTATATCTTTCTGCATTTACCAAAGAACGCCGCATAATAAAATGATCCGGAACTTTTTCCAGTTTTCCTTTTGTTATTTCGATGTAATAACCGGAATTGGCATTACTTTTTATACGAAGGTTGGAAATTCCTGTAAGTTTTTTTTCTTCTTCGGCATATTCTTCAAGAGTCTGATTAAAATTTGTCTGAATGTTTTTCCAGTGATCCAGTTCCTGCGACCAGCCGTCTTTTATAAGATTCCCTTCGGTTAAAGATGTAGAAGGTTCGTCAATAACAGAAGAATCTATAAGCTGAATAATTTCCTGCCCTACAGCACAATCAATAAAAGAAAATCCAAAAGACTCCAAAACAGTCTGAATTTTAAGCCACTGGGAAAGACTGTTTTTTAAAGTCTGCAAATCTTTTCCATGGGCTTTTTCCATTGCAATACGGCCGGCAAGCCTTTCAATATCATAAATACAGGAAAATTCTCTCCGTATTTTTTCCAGCAGTGTTGAATTTTCAAAAAACAGTTGTACATCATCCTGCCGGGAAGCAATTTCACTGCTATTTTTAAGGGGAAAATTAAGCCAGTGAACAAGAAGTCTTTTTCCCATTGAAGTTTTTGCGTTGGAAATACACTCCAAAAGAGTGTACTGCGTTGAACCGTCCCGTAAATTTTGAGTAATTTCCAGATTTCTTCGGGATGAATCATCGATAATGACATATTCTGAATCGGAGTAAACTTTTATGCCCGTAACATGAGGAGCCTTTGCAGTAGAATTACGCTGAAGATAATCTAAAAGAAAACCTGCCGCCCCAACTTCCGCAGATTCTTCTGTTAAAGAAAAGGACTTTAAATTGGCCGTATTAAACTGTCTGGTAAGGCGGGAAAAAGAAAGTTTGCTGTCAAAATTCCAGTCAGGATACCAGGAAACAGAAATTGAAGGATTGGCATTAAGAATGTCTTTTACAGCTGGATTTGAATAAAGTTTTTCCGAAAGTAAAAATTCCCGCGGATTAAACCTGCCCAATTCTCCGGGAAGTTTTTCCGCTGTTTCTGAAAGTTTCCAGTGGGTGGCAGAAAATTCACCAGTTGTAACATCTATTATGGCAAATCCAACAAAACATCCAGATATACTCGCAGCAGCAAGAAAATTATTTGCTCCGCCATCAAGATATTCGCTTTCCAACGCAGTTCCCGGTGTAATAATTTCGATTACTTTTCGTTCGGCAAGCCCCTTTCCGTTGGGATTTTCACCAACCTGTTCACAAACAGCAATTTTTTTTCCTAAACGAAGAAGACGGGATATATAAATTTTGGCAGCGTGATACGGAATACCGCACATAGGCTGAGTTCCACGATGTGTCAATGTAAGGTTTAAAAGCCGGCTTACTTCCAGAGCATCTTCATTGAACATTTCATAAAAATCACCAAGACGAAAAAACAGAACTTCCTTTTTATGCTCATCCTTTATTTTCTGATACTGAAGCATAAGCGGAGTTGAATCCGAACTTTCACTTCTAGTTTTAAGGGTTCCGGCTACAATTTTATCTTTTGCCACAAAATTTACCTTTCCAGTTCGGCAATTACCTTGTCTGTAATATCAACAGAAGGACTGTACCACAAAACAGCATTAGCCTGCTGAAGACTTAAAATCATACTGAAGCCTTCATTTTCTGCTATTTTTTCCAGAACCGAATACAATTTCTTATAAAAAGCATCTGAATTCTGAAGGTTTTTCTTAATAGATTCCAGTTCAACATTTTTTGCACTTGTATATTCTGTAAGCAAATCTGTTTTTTTAATAATTTCATTTTCAAGGCGGGCAGCTGCAGCATCGTTTCCGTTGTTTAAATAATCAACTTTCTGATTTTTTAAATTCTGAATTTCTTCTGTTTTTCTGTTTATTTCATTTTGAAAATCAGCCTTTTTAGACTCGTAATTTCTTACAGGCGACGAATTTCTAAAGTAAGACTGATATACTCTTGCAGTATCAACTACTCCAAACCGGGTAATCTGCTGAGCAAAAGACACAGAAATTAAACTGAAGCAAAAAATTACGGCAAAAAATATTTTTTTCATTATGAACCTCAAATT